>CAZAHX010000081.1:0-6401 GCA_964485005.1 uncultured Acidimicrobiaceae bacterium
GCGGGCTGTTGCACCGTGTCCGACGCCGAAGACGCGCGCCGCGTCGCCGCCCAACTCGACATCCCCTACTACGTGCTCGACTACACCAACGAGTTCGCCACTGGAGTCATCGACAGATTCGTCGGCGACTATGCCGCAGGGCGCACCCCCAACCCCTGCATCGAGTGCAATCGCACCGTCAAGTTCGACGCCCTACTCGGCGGTCTCGACGACTTCGACTGCGATGTCCTGGTCACCGGTCATCACGCCCGGATCTCCGAGGGGGACGGCACCCTCCGGCTGATGAGGGGGGCCGATCGGGGGAAGGACCAGTCGTACGTGCTGTCCATGCTCACCCACTCCGAGCTGGCGCGTCTCGTCTTCCCGGTCGGCGAGCTGACCAAGGGCCAGGTGAGGGCGGTAGCTGCCGAGATGGGGCTGCGTACCGCGGACAAGGCGGAGTCGATGGAGATCTGCTTCGTGCGGAGTGGTGACTATCGCTCATTTCTTCGGGAGAACGTGCCGGACGCTTTCGCTCCCGGGCCACTGATCGCCGAGGACGGCACCCGTCTCGGCGAGCACGAGGGGATCGCCGGTTTCACCATTGGCCAGCGCCGGGGTATCGGTTTGGCCGTCGGGGAGCCGAGATACGTGGTGGGAATCGAACCGGCCACCGCCACCGTGGTGATCGGTGGCAAGGATCGGCTCGGCGTGTCACGGGTCGAGCTTTCCGGGCTCTCCTGGGTGAACGGCCCGGCCGAGGGCGCGGTCACCGCCCAATTTCGTGCTCATGGTGAGCCCGTCGCGGCGACGGTCAACGGGTCGAGCGCGATCTTCGCCAGGCCCCAGGAGGCGGTGGCCCCCGGCCAGACCATTGCCTTCTACCGGGGAGACGAAGTGCTGGGGGGAGCCCTCATCGAGTCCACGGCCGGGTGATGGATCGGCAGCGGCGGGCGGTGATATTCGGTCGGGACGCCGACGCCTACGACGCCGCCCGCCCCGGCTACCCGATCGAAGCGGCCCGTCACGTCCTGGGCCGCGCCGAGGTGCTCAGCGCGGTGGAGATAGGAGCCGGCACCGGCAAGGCCACCGCGGTGTTCGCCCCCGAGGTCGAGCGAATCGTCTGTGTAGAGCCATCTCCCGAGATGGCGGCGGTGCTCGACGCCAGGGCTTTCCCCGGAGTGGAGGTGATGGTCTCCACCTTCGACGGTTGGTCGGGGCCGGGACAGCCCGTCGACCTGGTCTACGCCGCCCAGGCCTGGCATTGGGTCGACCACACCACCGCCTACTCGCGGGTCTGGGAGATGCTGAGACCCGGCGGGGTGGTCGCTCTGATCTGGAATGTCCCCGAGGACCGCTATGAGTTGTTCGAGGAGGTCTACCGGAAGCACGCCCCCGAGATCCTGGCCGAGCAGGACGAGCGCATCCGTCGGCGCGACGGCCATGGCTGGAAGGGGGAACTCGTGGAGGCGGGGTTCGAAGCGGTCGACTTGTTCTCCCATCCCTGGTCACAGACCCACTCTCCGGAGGGGTTGCGCGCCCTCTACTCGACCTACAGCGACCACATGATGATCCCGGAGCCGAGACGGAGTCGTCTCCTCGACGCCCTGGAGGACGCGGTGCGGCACCAGGGCGGTCTCACCCTCGACTACCAGACCAATGTCTTCTCCGGCATCCGCCCCCGCCCATGACCGACCCCGCCCAGCGCATCGAAGAGCTGCGCTCCCGAATCAGAGAGCACAACTACCGGTATCACGTGCTCGACGAGCCGTTGATATCCGACGCCCAGTACGACGCCATGATGCGCGAGCTGCGGGAGTTGGAGGAGGCTCATCCCGACCTGGTCACCCCTGATAGCCCCACCCAGCGGGTTGGAGCACCGGTCAGCGACCTGTTCCGGCCCGTGCAGCATCTCCGGCCCATGTTCTCCCTGGACAACGCGGACACCACCGACGATGTGATGGCGTGGGAGCAACGCATGGAGCGTCAGCTCGGGGGATCCCCAGACGGGTATGTCTGCGAGCTGAAGATCGACGGGCTCGCCGTGGTCCTCACCTACCGCGACGGGGCTCTAGCCACCGGCGCGACCAGAGGCGACGGCATCACCGGCGAGGATGTCACCGCCAACCTTCGCACTCTGGCCTCGGTGCCCCTCCGGCTGCTCGGCGACGACTCACCAGAGGTGCTGGAGGTTCGCGGCGAGGTCTACATGCCCTACGAGGCCTTCGAGGAGCTCAATCTTCGGCAGGCCGAGGCGGGCCAGCCGATCTTCGCCAACCCGCGCAACGCCGCCGCCGGATCGGTGCGCCAGAAGGATCCCTCGGTGACCGCGGGACGGAATCTGAGGGTCTGGATCTACCAGCTCGGATTGCTCGAGGGTGGCCCGGGCTTCGAAACCCACTGGGAAACCCTGGAGTATCTCTCCTCACTCGGGCTCCGGGTCAACCCATCGAGTGAGCGGCTGGACACCGTCGAAGAGGTCTTCGCCTTCGTGGAGAGGGCTGAGACTCGCCGCCACGACATGCCCTATCAGACGGACGGCGTCGTGATCAAAGTGGACTCACTCCAAGAGCAAACTCGTCTCGGCTATACCGCGAAGGCTCCCCGCTGGGCGATCGCCTACAAGTTCCCCCCCGAAGAGCAGGTCACCACTCTCAGGGACATCAGGATCAACATCGGGCGCACCGGAGCGGCGACCCCGTTCGCGGTCCTCGACCCCGTCTTCGTCGGAGGCGCCACCGTCGGCCTGGCCACCCTGCACAACGAGGACCAGGTGGCGCTGAAGGACGTTCGGATCGGCGACCAGGTCGTGGTGCGCCGGGCCGGCGACGTGATCCCCGAGGTGGTCGGTCCGGTTGTCGCCGCCCGCAGCGGGGAGGAGCGGGTGTGGACCATGCCGGAGACCTGTCCCTTCTGCGGCAACCCCATCCTCAAACCGGAAGGGGAAGCGGTGGCGCGATGCACCGGAGGGCTCGAGTGCCCCTCACGAGCCAGGGAGTGGCTCTTCCACTTCGGCGGGCGGGGCGGGATGGACATCGAGCACCTCGGGTACAAGACCATCGACCTGCTCCTCGAGAACGGCTACATCTCGGACCCGGCGGACATCTTCACCTTCGACACCAGCCATTTGCTGGGCCACGAGGGCTGGGGGGAGCTCTCCGTGGCCAACCTTCGCCAGGCGATCGAAGCAGCCAAAGACCGGCCCGTTGCCCGGCTCCTGACCGCTCTCGGCATCAGACACGTCGGGGGCACCGTGGCCCGTCTCCTGATCAGGGCGTTCGGCGGTCTGCCCGCCCTGATGGACGCCACCGAGGAGGAGATCGCAGCAGTGGAGGGGATCGGGCCCGTGATCGCCGCCGAAGTCCGGGAGTGGTCTGCCGACCCGGCCAACCGGAAGCTCGTGGAGAAGCTGGGCGCGGCCGGGGTGAGGCTGGAGGAGGAGCAGGCGGAGGAGGAGCGGTCCGACCTCCTCGCAGGGGCCACTTTCGTCATCTCGGGGACGATCGAGGGGTTCACCCGGGAGGAGGCGGAGGGCGCCATCGAGACCCGGGGCGGGAAGACGACCGGGTCGGTGTCGGGGCGCACCACCGCACTCATCGTGGGAGAGTCCCCGGGGGCATCGAAGACGGCCAAAGCGGAGGAGTTGGGAGTCCCCGTAGTCGACGGGACGGTTTTCAGAGATCTGCTGGAGCGCGGTTTGGAGGCGCTCGGCTAGTGCCCCGCTCAGCCCACCCGGAAGGTCCACTCGAACGATCCCTGGTCGGGTAGACCGGTGAAAGTGTCCCAGACGATACGGATCGTATGTTCTCCCGGAGCCCACTGCTGGATGGTGGGATGGGTCGGGCTCGGGGACCAGCGGTAGACCCCGGTCGCCTCCACGAATGCGGCGTCGGTCACCGGCCAGCCATCGACGAAGATCTCGGCGGCATATCCCACCTCGAGATCGATCTCCAGCGTCGTCTGGGGCGGGACCAGGTCTCCGGGACTGGGGCTCACCGACTCCACCGGCCCGGGCAGCTCGACCGCATCGCCCTCCTTGGCGAGGGCCAGTCCGAGGGCGATCGCGGCCAGGGCGACCAGACCGAGTCCCACGTAGATGAGCCGGTAGGGCATAGCCGGGCACCGTAGCCGTAGCCTGCTGCTGTGAAGGAAGTCAGGGAGCGCCTCGCCGAGATCTACGGAAACCGGAAATGGATTCTGACCAACACCATTTCTGCGGGCATGCCGCACATCGTGAAGACCATGAGAGATTGGGACTCGGAGACCATGGTCGTGGCCGGATCTCCTGGAATCGGCGAGCAGCCCAATGTGCCCATCGTCTACACGGGCTCCGGTGGAAACTCGATTCTGACGGCGATCCGCGAATTCCTCGCCACACTGGCCGATCCCCCTCCGGAGGTGATGGCCGAGGTCGACCGCTTCGACGCGGAAGGCTCTGCCGGGGTCCTCCTCCCTATCTTTGCCACCGAGCCCGACGTCTTGGATCGAAAGGCCTACGGAGTGAGGCCGCGTCGGTGGAGTGCCTTGGAGGACAAGATTGCCGCGCTCGAGGTGTTCGAGCAGGCGGGGATTCCCATGGCCCCTTATCGAGTGGTACCCATGGCCGATGCCCCCCGGGCCGCCGGATCCCTGAGCTCGGAGCTGGGGAGTGTCTGGGTGGCCGACAACAAGGAGGGATGGCACGGTGGCGCCGAATATCTGCGCTGGGTCACCGACCCAGACTCTGAGCGAGAGGCGCTCCGGTTCTTCGAGACACGAGCCGACAGAGTGCGGATTATGCCCTTTCTCGATGGGATCCCCTGCTCGATCCATGGCTGGGTGGGAGGATCGAGCGTCGCGGTGTTCCGGCCGGTTGAGGTCCTCGTCTTCAGAGTGCCCGGGCCCGGCCTCAAATACGCCGGCGTCTCCACCCGCTGGGACCCGCCCCAACCGCTGCGTGAGGAGATGAGGGCTGCGGCCCGGGCGGTGGGTGAGGTGCTGAGGGAGCGTCATAGATATCGCGGTCCTTTCGGGATCGATGGCATCGCCACCGAGGAAGGATTCAGACCGACCGAGCTCAACCCCCGATTGGCCACCGGCCTCGGCGCGCAACTGGGCTCGGTTGACATTCCCCTGGGTCTGGTACTGCGCGCAATCATCGAGGGCGATCTCGAACTCGACCCGACCGAAATCGAAATCCAGGTGGTACAGGCCGGTGATGCCGATCGGTCTCTCTCTTCCTGGATCGTCATCCCCGGTGATCACCAGGGGGAGAAGACGGGAGTCAAGTTCGACGATGGAGTGGCACGAGCCGTCGACGCCGACGACGACAACGCTGATGGCACCCTGGAGCTGGGACCTTCAGCACCAGGATCCGCAGTCATGGTGAAATTCGACCCAGAGAGGGTCGGAGTCGGGGAGCCGATGGCTCCCCTGGTGGCTGCGGCGGCCGAACTGGCCGTCGAGTTGTGGGATGTGGACATCCCGCCCCTGGAGCCCGCCCCGGATCTGACCGCTAACCCTGGTGCAGGGTCTCGTTGAGCCCGCCCCACGAGCCCGAACGGGCCAGCGCCTCCACCTTCCCGGTCACCGAGTTGCGTCGGAAGAGCATCCCGTCGATCCCGGACATCTCCCGGCCCTTGGCTGTTGCGCCGTCGGGGAGGGTGACCACCGTTCCCGCGGTCACGTAGAGACCCGCTTCGACCACGCAGTCGTCCCCCAACGAGATCCCCACACCGGAATTGGCGCCGAGCAGGCAACGCCGGCCGATGCTGACCACCTCGGTGCCGCCGCCGGAGAGCGTGCCCATGATGGAGGCTCCGCCACCGATGTCCGACCCGTCGCCGACCATCACCCCGGAGCTGATCCTCCCTTCCACCATCGAGGTACCGAGCGTCCCCGCGTTGAAGTTGACGAATCCCTCGTGCATGACGACGGTCCCCTCGCCCAGATAGGCGCCGAGTCGCACCCGGTCGGCGTCGGCGACCCGGACCCCGGAAGGGATGACGTAGTCGGTCATCCTGGGGAACTTGTCCACCGAACTCACCGAGGGGCGGCGTCCCGCGGCGATCATCCTCCCCCTGGTCTCGGCGAAGCCCTCGGGGTCGCAGGGGCCCTCGCTGGTCCACACCACCGTGTGCAGCACGCCGAAGATGCCTTCGACACTGATCTCGTTGGGCCGGTGGATGCGATGGGAGAGGAGATGGAGGCGAAGGTAGGCGTCCTCGGGCCCGGCGGGAGGGGCGGAGAGGTCGGCGATGTCGACCTGGACGATGCGCTGTGTGACCTCCCGCACGGGATCGGGCCCCTCCATGCCGGAGAGTGCCTGGTGGTCATCGGAGCGCGGGTCGGGGAACCAGACGTCGAGCACCTTGTCGCCGGAGACGGTGGCAAGGCCCGCCGCCCTCGCCGCTTGAGTGGTCACGGACCGGGAGGCTAGTGAC
>CAZAHX010000081.1:6501-8081 GCA_964485005.1 uncultured Acidimicrobiaceae bacterium
GGCAAGGCCCGCCGCCCTCGCCGCTTGAGTGGTCACGGACCGGGAGGCTAGTGACAAGCCCCTCGGGTGTTACCTTCCCCGCGTGCCGACGCTCACCGAGACTCTCGCCTGGCTCGTCGACATCCCGTCGGTGACCGGCGAAGAGGAGCGGATTCGTGACGCCATCGCCGGCAGGCTCTTTTCCCTGCCACAGCGAAAAGTGCGACGCTCCCTGGTGGTGGGGGAGCCGGGTCGAGGCAAGGTGATTCTGGCCGGGCATCTCGACACCGTCCCCCTCCAGGGCGATACCGGCGCCCGCCTCGAGGAGGGCCGTCTCCACGGTTTGGGGGCCAGCGACATGAAGGGCGGGCTTGCGGTGATGATCCACCTCCTCGAAGAGCTGGGCACAGGGCGTCTCGTCGGGATCTTCTACGCCGGCGAGGAGGGGCCGTTGAGCGGCAACGACCTCGCCCCCATCCTCGACTCTGTCCCCGGTCTCGCCGAGTCCGAGGCTGCGGTGGTGATGGAGCCCACCGACCGGGAGCTGCATCTGGGGTGTCAGGGGTCGATCAACGCCACGGTGTGGTTCGAGGGGGAGCCCGCCCACTCGGCGCGGCCCTGGCTGGGGTCGAACGCCATCACGAGGGCCGGGCGCTTCCTCACCACGATGGGAGCTATCGAGCCCGAGCCGCGGCCGGTCGAGGGGCTCGAGTTCAAAGAGGTCATCTCGGTGACCCGGGCGCAGGGAGGGGTGGCCAACAACATCATCCCCTCCCGTTTCGAGCTCAATGTCAACTACCGCTTTGCCCCCGACCGGACCGTCGAGGAGGCTGTGGAGCGGCTACGCGTGGTCTGCTCTGAGGCCGACGGCTTCGAGGTCGCGGACGCAGCCGCGGGAGCGCTTCCCGAAGCGTCCCATCCCCTCTTCCGGGCGCTGGGAGAGGCCGCGGGGGGAGCCGTCTCCCATAAGCAGGGTTGGACCGACGTCGCCCAGCTCGCCGAGCGGGGGATTTCCGCAGTGAACTTCGGCCCGGGGGAGACATCCCTGGCCCACAAGCCCGGGGAATCGGTTCGCCTCTCGGATCTCGACTGGGCCTACCAGTCCCTTTTCCAGGTCCTCGGCTGAGACGCTGCGTTTAGGCTGCACTCCCCGGGGGAAAGGAGGGCCGATGGCCGAGAGCCTCGAAGCCAGACAATCGATTCTGGGCGCTCTGGAGGAGATCCACAAGACGCTGGTGGCGGCATCGAACAAGATGGCCCAGGTCCAGCTGGATGCCATGGACGACTCCGACACCGCCGATGCCGTAGCCGACGCCATGAACGATCTCGGCTCGGTGATCGAGGCCGTGGACTCGCTGACCCAGTCCTACCAGATGGAGACCAACCGGCTCTCCAACGAGGGGGCGCTCGACGACTGAGAGCTCTGCCGGGGCCCTCCTACACTCTGGCCTCATGCCCGTCGACATCGACATTGCCCACGTCGCCCGGCTCGCCCGTCTCGGCCTGGGCCCCGAAGAGCTCGAGTTCTACAAAACCCAGCTGAGCGTGATATTGGACCACGCCGCCCGGGTGCAGACCCTGGAGGGCGAGCCTCACGCCGG
>CAZAHX010000082.1:0-7963 GCA_964485005.1 uncultured Acidimicrobiaceae bacterium
CTGAGGCGGACCACAGAGAAGTCCTGGTGACCTTCTCGGTGCACAGCCCCCGGCCATACATCTCCATCACCAGGGCGATTCCACCGTTCTTGGCTCGAACTGATCGAGACCAGCCGAACGGCGAGATCACTCCCGCCAGTGAACCAGAACGCCTCCTCCTGGATCGATCCGAGGGTTAGCGGGCTTGCAGACGTTCGCAGAGCCCGGCGATGGGTGGTCTGCCCGACCACTACTGCAATCGTTACGGCGAGTGCGGCACCTTCCGGTTTCCCTGACAATCGATCACATCACCGGCCAGGGGATCCCGGTCGGCTGCTGTCATCCCTAGAAGTCTGGTCCAGGCGGTGCAGGTTCGGCCTCAGCGGAGGGTCCCTCACCGAAGAGGGCGGCCGGCTGTAGATCCTCGGTCATGTCGGCCCGGATGGCGATCCACACCCGCCCCAGCGGCATCGAGCCGAGCGGCTGGATTGCGTGGGGGTCTCCAGTAGCAGCAGCCTTGAACAGGCGCTCCTCCGGCCACCAGATCTGAGTGTGCCACCTCCGATCCAAGCTGTCGCTCGTCAGGTGGGCCGGATCGAAGTATCGCGCCTCCACCTCTGCGCTGTCGCCGGGGAGGATCTCGGAGATGAACTCGACCACGGATTGCTCGGCGCTGCGGGTCCTCACCGGCTCGAAGCTGTCGCTGCTGGCGAGGATCGGTCGGAACACGTCGTCCTCCCCGATCGAGCGAACCGACGACAAGAGCTCGGCGTCATACTTGCCGGCAAAGAGATCCTCGGCCCAGCGCCATCGATCCCCCCTCTCGGAACGGGTCTCTAAGTCGTAATGGGCAACCGTCATCGGGTCTTCGTCGGGCCTCCCCACCGAATCGAGGGCGACATCACCGACCAGAGGCACCTTCGCTTCCCGGAAGCGAGCGATCGACTTCTCATACTGGGCGTCGAGCCAGCTTCGCTCCGCCGCCAGCGAGGTGGTCCGAGCCTCGAACAGGTTCCTTCCCCGCTCGGAGAGGCCGAACTCGCGGATCTGCGCCTTGTTGAGCCCGAAGCCGTCGATCTCGATCCTCTCGGCGGTGACGGCGGAGGAGCGGCCGTAGGGGTACCAGACCAGCCGGGAGAGCACCGTCGAGAGGCCGAGGAACTGCTCGAGAGCGGCATCGGCCACCCGGTCGCCGACGAAGGCATCGTTCACCTGCTCGGCGAGCTGACGGATGGACGACCCGTAGGTGTTGACCGTCAGCCGCTCGGCCACCCTCGTCCACGACACGTAGATCAACACCGCGATCAGCAGCGCCGCCAGGAGGCCGGAGACGAACCCGAGGAGGGTTCCGAGCTGCTCGTCTGTGGCCGTCGCGTACCACCCGTCGGGCTGGGAAACGGCACCGACGAACAGCACCGAGACGTAGACCAGCACGGCCAGGATCGAGAGCCGGGCCATCCGCCCCAGGGACGCCAGCTCGTGCTGGCGGCGACCGAGACCGAAGGCCTGGCCGAGGCCGGCGCCGGTGACGGCACCGGCCAGGAGGGCGGAGTAGCTCGCCGGCTCCGTTGCCGGGTAGCCCAGGTAGGTCACCCCGAGAACGACGAACAGGGCGGCGGCGGCGACCCCGATGACCGCGCCCACCACCGGCTCGGCCCATCCCACTCCCGCCAGGCTCCTTTCCAGGTGCGCCCCTTTGGGGGTCTGCTCGGCCTGCGCCTCCTTCGCATACGACCGGAACAGCCACAGAAACAGGGCGCATCCTGCGGTGAGGACACCAAAGGTGACATCTCGCACCAAGGCGTCCATCTCGGTGACGCCCAGATCTCGTACCGCGCCGGAGAAGAGCAGCACGGTCACGATCAGTGCGGCCAGGAACAGCGCCCCCATCACGTGAGCGAGAGCGAGGCTCGGGGGTCGGTAGCCGGCGAGCACGGAGACGTTCGCGTCGAGGCTCTCGAGGAGCATGGCGGTCGCCTGCCGGTTGGAGGCGGCGATGCGGCGGATACTGGCTCCCATGCGACCCAGCAGGGTGGAGGGGTGATCCGACTCCGACTCCTCGAGGATGACCGTGGCAGTCTCCACCAGGGTCTCCGCCGGCCGGGGGGCGATCTCCGCCGCTTCGTTGATCACCGCCCGCCGCCCCCGCACCTCCACCGGTTCCAGCCCGCCGGGGAGATCCCCTCCGTCGATGGCGGACAGGATGACCTGGCTGATGTCGCGCCACAGCCTCTGATCGATCGACGGACCACCCTCCAGATCCAGTCGGCGTTCGGCCTGGCTCTTCAGGTCTTCCACCTGGGCGTCGACGCCCTCCCGGTCACCGTGGGGTTTGAGCTTTCCCCGCCACACCACCTCGACGACCGATGAGGCGCCGATCAGCTCCTGCATCGTGCGTCCGGCCAGCTCGGAGAAGTCTTCCAGCATGCCCTCCACGGCCCGGCGTGGCAGCGACAACACGAAGCCGGCCATCTCCTTGACGACCAGCAGCAGGGTGCGCCCGGGACCGAGCTGACGGCGCTCGGGCGGGGCAGGGGGACGGACCCGGAACGCGAGCCTCTCCAGCAGCGGCTCGAACCGCTCGGCCAGGTCGGCCACGGCCGCCTGCGGCGCCGGGGCCTCCACCGTGCCGGGCGGCACCGGCAGGCGACCCCCGTGGTCGACGATCGACTGGAGGGGAACTGCCGGACAGTGGGCGATACGCACGAACGAGCGGACCAGCCGGACCTTGGGGTTCGAGCCGAAAATCACCCCCGGCTTCATCTCCTCGAGGGGCGTGCTCTCCATGCCTGAGAACAGACCCAACAGGACCGCCAGCTCGGAGGCGACATGACCCACGAAGGGCTGCCCTTCGGGGGGAGTGACGGGGGCGGCGACGAAGCCGTCGGCGCGGCGATCCTCGGGCACGACCATCACATTGGCGTGCGCGGCGGTTGTGAAGAACGACGGGTCTGGCGGCTCGTTCCTCTCCCAATCCGGGAACCAGACGCGAAAGCGCCTGATGCCGGCACCGGGCGGCGCCAGCTCCTCCATCCAGTTGCCAACGGCCTGGACCGTCTCGGCGATCAGAGCCGACTCCACCGAGTCGCCGGCGGTGGCGACTGCCGCCAGGTGGATCCGCTCGGATTGCTGCTCTCCCAGCGACGAGAACAACGGCACCTCGGTCTCGCCCCACCGGTCGAAGTAGGTGGCCGTCCACTGGCGGCGAGAGCTCGGGACCCCCGGGCCGACATGCCAGAACGGCCTTAGGATGCCCCGCTCCACCAGCGCCGCCATGCTCAGGAGCGCCTCGTAGGGGGGACCGTCGGCGTTGGCCACCAGGACCGTGGGCGCTTCCGTCACTCAGAACTCCGGTGCCGTCCGCGACGCCCGGGCCTCCAAGGCGAGCGCCATCCGGTGCAACTCCTCGTGTATCAGCGAGGCGGCACCCAACCAGGAGTTGTCCTGGGTGATGCGGCCGGCCTGGCGCTCCTCCTCGGCGTACCTGGCATAGTCGGCGTCGACCTCGCCGACCAGCTCCGCTAGGAGGGTCGCCCGGTGGGCGGGATCCCTCCCTTCCAGACGGGGCAGTACGGAGACCTTCTCCCCGTACACGGTGCCGGAGCCGACCCATTCCTCCAGGATCGGGCTCAGCTCGCGCAGCTCACCCATCTCCGACCCGGTGGCGCCCGCCACCCTGCCGAAGCTGATCAGCCGGGAAAAGATCTCCAGCATCTCCACCGGCCGCCCGGCGTCGGCTGCAAACGGGACGGCCAGTGCCAGCGTCTCCAGGAAGGCGCCGAGCTGTCGCGGCTTGCTGTCGCCGGGATGGCTCACCAGGGGAGGCGATTCCAGCACCTCCCCGTTGGCGTCTCGCAGCCGAGCCAGCACCCGGTCCCCGTCGACGCCGACATCCAGCAGACCGAAGAAGCGGGCGATGAACCAGCCTCTGACGAGCGCTCGCACCATCGGGTTAGGGAGGGGCACGGACCTGGCCAATGGTCGGCTGCGCCGCCACTTCCAGAAGCCCGCCATCCGTCCCTCGCTCAATGCGTCGGAGTAGCCGTGGGCGATCGGCTCGGTCAACGACCGGAACACGGCCGGGTGCATCGCCCCCTCCAGCATGCTGTAGATGGAGATCCGCTTCACCCGGTCGTCCTGGGTCAGGTGGTCGTAGGTCCCGGCGGGCTGGGTCTCCAGCCTCGTCTCCAGGAACTGGCCGACCCAGTCCTCGAGACGATGGTTCTTGAGCGGGATCGCTCCGGGGACCACATGGGTGTTGAGGGCGCGGTTGTGGATCCTGGCGAGGCGATCGGGATCGACGAAGACCAGCGGCTCGGCGGCCTCGAACGCCTCCTCCAGGGCACGCTGGAAAGCCCGCTCTCGTGTCCTCGCCTCCTGTGAGGTGACCTTGCTGTCCGGTTCCTGCAGGTAGCCCCGCAGACCCAGGGCCAGGAAGTCGTCGAAGTCGGTCCCGTCTCTCCTCAGCCACGCCCGCGCCCGCAGGACGAGGTCGTCCCGTTCGGTGCGGAGCCTGAAGCGGGCGGGTCGATCCGGCTCCCCGCCGAGCAGGATCGCCTCGCTCGGCTGCCAGTCGTCGACCACCTCCACCAGCGACCGCACCCGGGCCGCGAGCCGGCGGTCCGACGGCGGCCCCTCGGCCAGGAAGTCGCCGGTGACGACATGGTGGCGGACCGCCCGCCACCGCTGCTGCTCGGCCTCGTACTCGTCGCCGAGGGTGGAGGTGAGGAGGCGGTCGAACAGGCCGGCGAAGCTGTCCGGTTCGATGACGAGGGCCACCGTCTTGCCAGGGATCAGGTCGTCGGGGATGGCCTGGTCCCGCTCCGGGAAGTGGCGGGGCCACCCGTCGACGGGTGCTGCCTCCACGTCGGCGGGCTCCAGCTTGCGGCGCAGCTCCCCCAGCCCCAGACGCACCGCCTCGATGAGGGGCGAGACGACGGCGGTGTCGAAATCGAGCAGCAGCTCCCGGGCGATGAACCGTGACTTCTCCTCCATCCGCTGGAACACCAGCGTCTCCACGGCCTGGGAGCAGGCCGCCCGCACCGACTCGTGGGCGGATCCGAGCTGGCCGCTCAGCTCCCCGAAGGCGGCCTGGACGTCGGAGCGGACATGACTGGCGAAACTCTCGGCCTCGCTCCGCTCCTGCTCCAGCTCGTCGGCGATCAGCGCCATCTCCTCTCGCACCAGCCCCAGCAGGTCACGGGCGACCTGGAGGCCGTGCTCGGCGGCCACCTCGCCGATCGCCCGGGTCAGCCTCTCGGTGACGCCTTCGGTCCAGACCCGGGCCCGTTCCCGCAGGCGGCCGTCGTAACGTTCGTTCTCCCCCGGGGCGAGAAGCTCCGCCTGCTCCACCACCGCTTCGATCCACTCGTCGACCCGCCCCTTGCCGCCCACGTTCTCGGTGACGGTGTTGTAGACCTTGACCGCCAGATCCCCGGTGATGCGCCGGCGCTCGGGGAGGGGCAGAGCGATCGCTTCCAGGATCTGCTCGTGGCCCGCGCCGCGCTGATTGATCTCGACGCTGTTGAGGAAACCGGTGAGCCTGTCCGCCGCCAGGGTCTCGGCCACGGCCTCGGGGGTCAGGCCCTCGAACCTCTCTAGCCCGGCCGTGCGGAGCCGATGCCCGTCGACCAGCGTTTCCACGGCGTCCCGGGTGATGCGCCGCTCGGCATACGCCTTGAAGCGGTCGACCCCGAGGTCGACCTCGGCGTAGCCCAGACCCTGCAATACCCCGACGTGGGGCGGCTCCATCAGCATGTACTCGGATCCGCCCTCATCCCCATAGGTACCGGCGGCGTTCTGCCAGTTGGCCGAGGTGTAGACGACGAAGTCGTCTTGCACCTTGGGGTCGGTCATCACCGCCGAAAGGCAGCGACCCATCACCCGGTACACCTCGGTCTGGTCCCCGAAGACGACACCCCGGGTGTTGGCGTGCCCCACCAGGAACGGGAAGGCGGGGCCGCTGCGGGAGATCTCCCGCTCTTCACCCGCCACCTCCACCCGCCCCCCGGCGTACATCCCGCTCAGCAGCTCGGCGAGGGCGGCGGCCGAGTTGGGATGCACGCCGGCCTGGGCGCCGGCGGCAAGCTCGCGGAAGACGTCGGCGGCGTAGAGGACGCCGAAGGAGTTGTCGAGCCACCCTTCCCCCTCGGCCCGCAGCCAGTCGGCCACATCCAGGAAGAGCCCGGCGCCGGTCCCACCGGCCAACGAAGTGACGATCATCACCACCGGCTCGGCATGCTCCTCGTACACACCCGACGCCTCCTCCTCGGCGTCGGCGCGGAGCTGCTGCAGCTCACCGATGGCGTCGGCAGTCCGCAGCGCCGTGATCTTGGCCTGCAGCTCTCTGACGATCCGCTGCTGCTGGCTGAGGCCGACGATGCGACCGATGGCCCGATACTGGCCGGCGCCGAAGGCGATGGGGACGTTCATGTAGGCGGGGTCGACCCACCAGCCGTCGAGATTGGTTCCCTGACGCCGGAGGCGATCGACCACCGTCGGAAACGGCACCCGGTCCCGGTAGAGGGACACATACTCGCTGGGCGGCAACAGGTCGGGGCTGCCGGGGAGGATCGGCGAGTCCTGGTTCTCGGGGGTGTCGATGTGGATGAACTGCCAGCCCTTCGGCAGTCCCGATGTCCACCCGATCTCGCTCAGCCACTCCCTCAGGGCCTGCTTCAGATAGCGGATCGTCTTGCCGCCCGACCCACCCAATCCGATCACCAGAAACGATCTCATGTCTCCCTCGTCCTTTCGATCTCGTGCTCGTCCCGGACGGTCAGCTCGGTGGCGAGCCTCCCCAGCGCATCACGGATCATCTCCTCGGCGACCCGGCTGGCGTCCCTGCCTCTCGCCACCCGGATGTCCAGCAGCAGCACCCCGGGAACACGCTGCTCACCGCCTCGGTCGATCCGCTCCCTCTGAGCAGCAGAGATCCCCATCGCCACTACCGGCCCCAGGGCGTCGCTCGGTCGAGCGTCGATGCTGGCTTCGCCCAGGACCGCCCTCCGCAACACCCCCTGCCCGAGATCGGCTGCCACCAGGTCGGTCCGCGTCGTCAGCTCGGCATAGGGAGCCCGCCATGGGGCAAGGGGAACCTTGCGGACCAGGGCGAGGGGGCCGGCCCTCAGATCAGAGGGGGTCCGCCTGGGAAGACGCAGGTCGCTGTCCATGGGTGACTCTGCCAGCTCGACGTCGTACTCACCGTATTCATCTCGGCGGATCTCGGCTGTGAACTCCCCAAATCTGACGCTGTTCCGCCGCGGATCCGGCACCCGGGAGACGAGACGGTTGATCCCATACAGCGTCGCCCACAGCAGCCCGGTTAGCACCATCAGCAGACCGGCGACTATCGCAGCGACAACAGTCGTGTTGGCCACGGGAGTGACGTCGAGGTCGACGGCGAGAATCCCTATCTCGCTTCGATCAGGCCGGCTGGAGGGAGTCGAGACCAATCCGACCTCCAGCACGTCGCGAGCGAAGACCTGGCGGGGAAGGGCGATGTCGAGGGCGAAACTGTGACCTGCGCCGGCGGGAACGTCGACACAGGGGTCCCCGGCGAAGGAGACGTCGGCGGTCACCGCCTCCTCCTCGGAGGTCTCCAGCTCGGCGTAGGTCGTGTCCAGGCACAGCTCCCCGCCGTCCTGGCCGTCGACATCCAGGACGACACGGAATGGCCCGGGTCCCTCCCCCACCACCGGAGACGGCTGGCGTTCCAGTCGCGGAGCGCCGATGGGGGGGTTGAGGGGGAAGGCATGCAATGTCCTCGCCGGCGGGAGCGACCCGGCCGTGGCGGTGACGGTCAGCTCGATCGAGTCGGCAGCCGGCAGGGTGGGGACCGTCACCTGCCACCCGGCCGCGGTACGCGACACCGTTCCCTCGTCGGCAGTCACCTCGATGCCCTGCAGGTCGTCTTCCGCCAGCCGACCGTGAGGTCCCTCCAGCACCACCGTGAAGTCGCCAGGCTCGCCCTGATACAGGGTCG
>CAZAHX010000083.1:0-7957 GCA_964485005.1 uncultured Acidimicrobiaceae bacterium
GATCTCCTTGCCTTCGATCACCGCGTCGGCGAGGGCGCCGGCGATGAGGTCGGCGGCCCTGATGGCGTCATCGTTGCCGGGGATGACGAAGGTCACCGGGTCGGGATCGGAATTGGTGTCCACGAGGGCCACGATCGGGATCTCGAGACGGTCGGCCTCACGGACCGCGGTTTCCTCGGCAATGACGTCGATGACGAAGACGCCGTCGGGGAGCCGGTTCATGTCGGAGATCCCGCCCATGTTGGCCTCGAGTTTCTCCAACTCTCGCCGCAGCTTGAGTCGCTCCTTCTTGGGCCTGCTGGTTATCTCGCCGCTTTCCTCGAGACGGCGGAGCTCCCGCATGTAGTAGACGCGCTTCTGGATGGTGGCGAAGTTGGTCAGCATCCCGCCCAGCCAGCGGTAGTTGACATAGGGCATGCCACATCGGGCGGCGTGCTCGGCGATGGCCCCCTGGGCCTGCTTCTTGGTGCCCACGAAGAGCACCGTCCCCCCTTCCGCCACCAGGTTCTTCACCCATTCCAGAGCGTCCGCGATCTGTGTGACCGTCTGACGCAGATCCACGATGTGGATCCCGTTCCGCTCCCCGTATATGTAGGGACTCATCTTGGGGTTCCAGCGTCGCGTCTGATGTCCGAAGTGGACGCCGGCCTCCAAGAGCTCTTTCATCGTGACTTCCGCCACTAATCGCTCCTTTGTCTGGTTGTTCCTCCGCCCGGCGGGCCGGGGGCCCCACCCCTTCGGGTGCCCTCCTACGAGCAAGCTCGACCAGAGAGGGTTGCACGGGCGTGCGTGATGCCGCGATTGTACGAGCCCGCGGTTTCGTTGGGTAATTGGCCTGGTCTGGTGTCAGGCGCAGAAGTTGTCGTCAGCTCGGCCGAAGGACGCTAGGTCACCCCGTCATGTCCACTTCTTCACGAACGTTTACGCCGCTCTCGATCTTGGGGATGTGGAACCGCTCCGTCTCGATCTTGTACACGGCATAAGGGGGCATGGGCGGATCGATGGCCTCGATGGCGGCCACGATGTCGTCGTTGTACTCGCTCTCGGAGAGCTGGCGAGCAGTGCCCTCTATCTGAACTCCATTGAGAGTGACCGATCCTTCAGGTGTGTACTCGGGTTGCTCGGAGTCGAAAACGGCCACGGCCACCCGGCTCAGAGCGTCTAGATGACGTGCGTGCAGCGAATCCTGGGTCGAGAAGAAGTAGAAGTCGAGGTTGTCGTCCAACATGTACTCCACGGGGGCCACCCACGGTTGGGTGCCATCAGTGGTGGAAAGTGCCAGATAGCGATTCCGTTTGAGAATCTCCTCGATGAGTTCGCGTTCGTCCGTCGCCATGGTCACCTCCAGCAGCCACTATAACCAGGCCACTTTTGGCCACCCGGGGGCAGTCAGCTGAAGCGGGAGAGCTGCCAGAATTCTGTCATGCCGACGCTCACCGAGGAGATGGTGACCCTTGCCCTGGACTCGGGTGCCCATGCGGTAGCCGTAACCGATGCCGGGCCGTTCTCCGAGGCAAAGGCGACTCTCCAGTCTCACAAGCAGTCGGGTTTGTCCGGCCCGCTGCGATTCACCTTCGATCATCCGGACGAGGCGACCGATGTCCGGGCGTCGTTCCCATGGGCGAAGAGCCTGGTGGTCCTGGGTCATGACTATCTCGGCGCCGCCACGGCACCCGCAGAGCAGGGGGCAGTAGTGGGTCGTTTCGCCACTTCCGACCATTACCGGCCCCTGCGGGCTGCTGCCGGGGCCGTCACCGCCACTCTGCGGGAACGGGACTACCGCGCCGATGTTCTGGTGGACGACAACCGTCTCGCCGATCGTCTCCCCGCCATCCGGTCGGGTCTCGGCTGGCAAGGGCGCAGCACCATGGTGCTCGTGCCCGGCCATGGGCCCTGGCTCCTCCTCGGCAGCGTGGTCACCGACGCCCCTCTCACCCCTTCCACCCCGACCAACAGAAGTTGTGGGACCTGCACGGCTTGCATCCCGGCGTGCCCCACCGGCGCCATATCGGAAGAGGGGTTGGATGCGCGTCGGTGTCTCTCCACCTGGTTGCAGACCGCCGGCTCGATGCCCCTGTGGATCAGACATCTGGTGGGGAGACGCATCTACGGCTGTGACGATTGCCTGGTGGCGTGCCCGCCGGGATTCCCCCGGCTGCGGGAGGAGGAGCCAGAGTCAGCGACCCTCTCGTTCTCCCAGCTCTTGGCGCAAAGCGACGAGGAGCTGGTCGACCGTTTCAGCCACTGGTACATACCCCGCCGCCAGGGTCGGTATCTGCGGCGAAATGTCCTGGTGGCCGCGGGCAACTCTGGCGAGGCGTCGGCGTGGGAGCAGATAGGAGCCCATCTCGGCCATCGCTCCTCGATGATCCGGGGTCACGCCGTCTGGGCCCTGGCCCGATCAGGTGCTCCCGGAGCCGTTGAGACCCTGGGCTCGATGCTTCAAACCGAATCTGCACCGGAGGTCCGGGACGAGATCGAGACCGCCCTGATCATGCTCGAGGACCCACGCCGTTACCGCCAGTTCCTCGTAGATGACGAACAGAATCGAGCCGGAACCCGGTCAGCCCCAGGCGGGGTCGCCAAGCCGGTTGCGCAGGGACATCATCGTCTTGGCGTGGATCTGACACACCCTCGACTCGGTGACTCCTAACACCTCGCCTATCTCGGCCAGGGTCATCCCCTCGTAGTAGTAGAGGGTCACCACCAGACGCTCCCGCGGAGGGAGTCGGTTGATTGCGTCGACCAGGCCCCTCCTGGTCTCTTCGGTCTGGAAGGCATGCTCCGGTGATATCCCGCCGGGGTCGGCGAGCATCTCCCCCATCGAGGTGGACGAGTCAGAGGACACGAACTCGTCGAGAGCGGCAATCCCCGACCTCCCGATCTCAGCCAGAGCATCCCGGAGCTCGTCGATCGGCATCTCCAGTTGGGCCGACATCTCCTCCTCGGTGGGAGATCGCTGGAGACGGTGCTCCAGCTCGGCGATGGCGGTCTCGATGCGACGAGCTCGCGACCTCACCGAGCGTGGGACCCAGTCGAGAGCCCGCAACTCGTCGAGGATGGCCCCTTTGATCCGGTTGATCGCGTAGGTCTCGAACTTGAACCCGCGGTCGGGCTCGAATTTGTCGATGGCGTCGATGAGACCGAATAGCCCGTAGCTGGCGAGATCGTTGTGATCGACGGATCTGGGGAGACCGGCTCCGACACGGCCAGCTACATACTTGACCAGCGGTGAGTAGTGGAGGATGAGACGCTCACGGAGGGCATCATCGGCGGAAGCCTTGAAACGCTCCCAGAGCCTGTCGACCTCTGCAGTCTGATCAGGCTCGCGGGTGGCTTCGGTCATATGTGCCTCTCAAGTGGCGACGGGTTATTGCAGTGTAGATCTGGGTCGTCGCCAGGTCGGTATGGCCCAGCAAGTCCTGGACGGTTCGCAGGTCGGCTCCCCCCTCGAGAAGATGAGTGGCGAAGCTGTGCCGGAGGGCGTGGGGGAAGGTGGCCAGCCGTCTGGAGACCACCCGCCGGATGTCCCTGGAGCCCATCTCGCCCCCGCGGGCACCCACCCAGAGCGCCTCACCCGAGTCCGGGCCGGCCAGCTCGGGGTGCCCCGCGGCCAGATAGGCATCGATGGCGTGCTGCGCCGGCTTCCCCACCGGCACCACCCGCCGCTTGTTGCCCTTGCCCACCACGGTGATGGTGTCCGACCCGACGTCCGAGAACCTCAATGAGGCCAGCTCGGAGATGCGGAGCCCGGTGGCGTAGAGGGTCTCGACGATGGCGCGGTCCCTGAGCCCGACCGCTCCAGAGGTCTCGATTCCGTCGAGGGCTTGGGCGATGGTCCTCGTCGGAAGGGCGTGGGGAAGCGTCTTGCCCAGTTTGAGTCGGGTCAGACCCTCGAACGGGTTGTGATCGAACACCTCCCGCCGCAGACCGTCGGAGTAGAAGGCGCGCACCGAGGAGACCTTCCTCGCCACCGATCGTTTCGAGTACCCCCGAGTGTCGAGGAAGGCCATGTAGCGGCGGGCGAGGCGCCGGTCGACGGCTGCAGTGCCTTGAACACCGGAGCGGTCGCAGTAGTCGAAGAACTGGGCGAGGTCCCGCCGATAGGCGTCGATGGTGTGCGCGGACAGGGCGCGCTGGTCGCTCAATCGTCCCAGATAGGCGTCGACCTGTTCTCTCGCCCACCGGGGGATTTCGGGGATTCGCACCCTGACGATGCTATTGGCCGATCATCTCCAGTCCAGGGAGCAAGAGAGACAAGCCCCGTGTCAGTCGCCGAACCGGCCTGTGGTGGTCGGGGGCGTTGTGCCCTCGGCAGACTCATCCTCGGGAGTTGACCAGGCCCCCGGTGGCTGGTGGGGCTGCAGCTCACCCCGTTCGTTGTAGGTCTCCAGCTCCAGCGGGTAGAGATTGGGGATGATCCGGCCGAACTCGTCGCGGGCGAAGATGACATACCCGCCCGGATACTCGACGGCGGTCTCTCGTGGTCTGAGCTCGGCCTCCTCGTAAACCCATGGGGGCATGGTGAGCAGTGGTCTTCCCAGTTGGTCGAAGAGGACCACCTCGATGGGATTGCCCTCCAGGTCGTAGGCGTAGATGTTCTCCACGGGGAAACGGTCCGGTCCCATGAGCGGATAGCCATAGGGGTCGAGCTCGGCCTGGTAATCCACGAACTGGGCCGGATAGCCCAGTGCGATCCCACCGAGCATTCCCGCCGCCAGCGCCCAGATCCCGATGGCGGAAAAGACGACGGATCCCATGTCACGCAAAGGATGGCTCGGGGTCCGGTCAAGCCATACCGAGAGCGCCGTCGCCGCGGCGACCATCGCCAGACCGAGGAGCGTTCGGTCACCCACCGCGGGAATCGGGAAGTGGTAGAAGGCCACGCCTCCCTGGATGGCGGCGAAGACACTGACCACTATCCACCCTCGGCTCCACACCCAGAAGGGACGAACTCGGGGCCAGTGGGTCAACCCGCTCAATCGGGTCGACCAGTCCTCCAGTCTGACTCGCGCCCTCGTCGCCACCCCCGACATGCGCCCAGGTTTGTCGAGACCGGCGCTGGCGCGGAACTCGGCGACGAACGCTGAGGGAGCCCCCAGCACCGGGACGATCTCATCGTCGGAGAGCTCGGCGAGATGCGCGGAGAGATCCTGGATCACCTCGTCGCGCTCCTCCTCGGGCAGGTCGGCCAGTCCTGCAGAAACCTGGTCCAGATACTGAGCCTTGGTCGGTGAGAGTGTGATGTTCATTCTTCCGCGTCCTCCAACAGATCGTTGACCACCGTGGCGAAGTTCGCCCACGTCTTCCTCGAAGACCGCAACTGGTCGACCCCGGCCGCGTTTATGCCGTAGTACTTGCGGGCCGGCCCCTCGTCTGAGGGCACCACCTCCGAGGTGAGGTATCCCTCCCCGTAGAGCCGTCGCAAGGTCCCGTACACCGAGGCGTCGCCGACCTCTTCGAGACCCGCCTCCCGTAGTTGGCGAACGAGGTCGTAGCCATAGGCCGTTCCTCGGCTGAGCACTGCCAGCACCGCGGTGTCGAGGACCCCTTTCAGGAGTTGAGTCGAGTCCATGTGTCCTCCCTCTTGTCGCCGCTACTGCGTGGTCGACATTACCACGGATTACGTAGTAGTGATGTCTTTGCGTTCACAATTTCGTTACGAGGGGAGGATCCGGTCCCCTGCTCGCTTGATGCGACCCTCCAATTCGAGCTTCCCCACCTTCACCAGGGTCTGGGACATGGTGAGGCCCCACAGCTCCGGGAGGTCGTCGAGGGCGACGCCTGTCGCCGGGACTCCGTCGACAGTGCCGGATCCGGCGATCGGACGCGGTGGCCCCAGGATGAGACCCAACTCCTCGATCAAGTCGGCCGCGCCCAGGACAGGGTGGGCGCCGTCGCGAATCAGGCGGTTGCAGCCTTCGGAAGCGGGACGGTCGACATCCCCCGGCACCACGAATACGGGACGGCCCAGCTCGGCACCTAGACGGGCCGTGATCAGCGCGCCCCCGGTGCGGGAGGCCTCCACAACGACCACCACGGCGGAGACCGCGGCGATGATTCGGTTCCGTGCAGGAAATCTCCAACGGTCGGGGGGCGTGCCTGGCGGGTACTCGGAGAGGATGGCGCCATCAGTGCGCAGGATCTCGTCGTAGACCGGCCGATTCTCCCGGGGATAACAGACGTCAATCCCCGACCCGAGAACGGCGACGGCATGACCTCCCCCGTCCAGGCAACCCCGGTGTGCCGCAGTGTCGACTCCTCTCGCCAGACCGCTGACCACCGTCCAGCCGGCCTCGGCGATGGCGCCGCCGAATCCCTCGGCAAGGGTGACCCCGTAGCGGGTGCAACGACGCGTCCCCACCACGGCCACGCCAGGTCTTTCATCGAGCTCGCCTGCCAGGTAGAGGTGGGGAGGCTCCTCCAGGTCGCGGAGGCCAACCGGGTAGATGTCGTCACCGGGCCCGATCCGGCGGGAGGCCAGGCTCACCACTCACCCCGCAGGGCCAAGGCCTCGGCGACGTGCTCTTCGTCGACGACATCGGTCTGAGCCAGGTCGGCGATGGTCCGGGCCACCCTTCTCACCCGCACCGCGCCACGCGCGGTGACCAATCCGGCGGCGAGGGCCCCCCTGATCATCTCCCCGGCCGTCTTTGTCGCCTCGTCGCTGCGCTGAGACTGGAGCGCCACCGCCTTGACCACCCGCTCCCGCACCGACGCGGAGGGTTCCGGCGTGGGACCGCTCAGCTCCTGGGACTCCAGACGCCCCACCTTCACCACCAGGTCGAGACGATCGAGCAGCGGGCCGGAGACGCGAAGCCGGTACCGGGACAGGACCGCGGGCCGGCACTCACACGACCGCCGATGGTCGCCATGGAACCCGCAAGGGCATGGGTTGGTCGCCGCCACCAGATGGAATGACGAGGGAAATTCGACGCTGGCTCCTCGGCGGGCCACGGTGACGAACCCGTCCTCGAGGGGCTGACGCAAGGTGTCGAGATGGCTCCGGGGAAACTCGGCCAACTCGTCGAGGAACAGGACACCGCGGTGGGCGAGTGAGGCCTCGCCCGGCACCGGGACCGGCGAGCCCCCTCCGACTAGGGCGGCACGGGATGCGGTGTGGTGGGGAGACCGGAAGGGACGGTCTCTGATCACGCCGCGATTGAGCCCAGCGGCGGCGTAGACCAGGGCCACCTCGACCGCCTCGGCGTCGCTGAGCGGAGGAAGGATCCCGGGAAGCCTTCGGGCCAGCATGGTCTTGCCTCCGCCCGGAGGGCCATGGAAGAGAAGGTGATGGCCGCCGGCGGCCGCCACCTCGAGGGCCCGTCGGGCCAGCTGCTGACCCCTGATCTCGGACATGTCACCGACCGGAAGCGAACCGTTGCCCGGCACCGCTCGGGCGGGGCTCCGACCTTGGAAGCCGGTGCGGAACACCTCCACCGCCTCGGCGAGCGTGCTCACGCCGTGGGCAGTGGCCCCGGGGACCGCGGCAACCTCCGGGGCCGCCTCCCGTGCCACCACACAGGGCAGACCGCTACGGGACGAGAGCACCCCTGCCCCAAGGGTGGCGGCGCCGGCGCGCACCGACCCGTCGAGGGCTAGCTCGCCGACGACGATCGCCCCGCGGGCGGAGGGGATCTCCCGGGAAGCGGCGAGCACAGCGAGTGCGATGGGAAGGTCGTAGTCGGTGCCGCCCTTGGGAAGGTCGGCAGGAGCCAGGTTGACGGTCACGGTGCGATTGGGGAAGTCGACGCCCGAGGACACCACCGCCGCCCGCACCCGGTCCTTGGCCTCCCGAACTGCGGTGTCGGCCAGACCACTCAGCTTGAAGACATCCTTCTGCCGGCCCACATGGGCCTCGACGTCGACCTGTCTGGCGTCTCCCCCGACCAGCGCCACCGAGGTGGTAGCGGCGAACATGAGAGCGAAGGTACGGGCGGGGTGTGACCGGTTCTAG
>CAZAHX010000084.1:0-7948 GCA_964485005.1 uncultured Acidimicrobiaceae bacterium
GTCCACGTAGATCTTCAGTTTTGGCTCGGTCCCGCTGGGTCGGGCCAGGACCCTTCCCGATTCGCCCAGATCCAGCTCCACCAAGTCCTGAACGCCCAGCCAACGGGGGCGACTCTCCGACCCCTCCCTGTAGTCGGTGATCCCATGAACGTCATACGGGCCCAGAGAGGAGGGTGGGCTCGAAGCCAGTCGATCGACTGCCCCGACCAGCACCGCGGGCTCGCCTGCCACGGAGACCTGGGCGCTCACCCAGATGCCATGGGCCTCCCAGAGGTCCTGGAGACGATGGAGCACGGTTGCCCCCTCCTCGGCGAGATCAGCCGCCAAGTCGGTGAGGATGAGGGCTGCGGAGAGCCCGTCCTTGTCACGGACGATGCCTCCCACGGTGTAGCCGAGAGCTTCCTCGTAGCCGAAGACGAAGCGCCCCTCCCCTGCCCTCTCCAGGGCCAGACCAGCATTCACGATCCACTTGAAGCCGGTCAGGGTGACGGCGTGCAGAGCCCCCCGGGCGGCGGCTACCCGGGCCATCATCGGGCTCGAGACCACCGAACTGGCCACGATGGCGCGTTCTGGCCCAACGTGACCCGAGAGGAGATAGTCGCCGATGAGCACGCCGAGCTCGTTTCCGCTCATTGAGCGAAAGCCGCCGGCGGTGGCCACCATGGCGGCGAGCCGGTCGGCATCGGGGTCGTTGGCCAGGATGAGATCGGCGCCCAACTCCTCTCCCAGGGCCAAGGCCAGGTCCAGGACGCCGGGTTCCTCGGGGTTGGGGAAGGGCACGGTGGGAAAGCTCCCATCGGGCTCTGCCTGCTCCTCGACCATGGCGAGTTGGTGATGGCCGGCCCGGCGGAAGAGGGCGTCGAGGTGCTTGCCACCCACCCCGTGGATCGGGGTATAGACGATGGACAGGCTCGAGCCTTGCTTCCTGAGCCGGGCCCCCGAGATCTCATCCCAGTAGGCGTCGAACAATCCATTGGGAACCGACTTTGCGAGCTCGCTTCCCCCTGAGAAGACACGCTCCTGTCGAGGGATCTCGACGGCAGGACCAGCCTGCTCGATGTGCCCGGCGATCTCCTCGTCCACCGGAGGGATGATCTGTGCGGAATTGGCGCCGTAGACCTTGTAGCCATTGTCGGCCGGGGGGTTGTGTGAGGCGGTGATGACGATGGCGGCGCTTGCTTCGAGGTACTTGGCGGCAAAGGCGACCAACGGGGTGGGCGTGGCCTCCGGGAAATAGAGCACCTCGATCCCCCGGGCGGTGAGCACCCCCGCCGCCGCCTCGGCGAAGCCACGGCTATCGGGGCGAGCGTCGAACCCGACCACCACCGGTCCCGCGGCGGCGCCGAGATGGGCTGCAAGACCGGCCGTGGCCCGAATGACCACGGCCAGGTTCATTCGGTTGGGACCGGCACCCACCGCCCCGCGGAGGCCTGCCGTCCCGAACTGGAGATGGCCGTTCATCCGTGCCGCCAGCTCGTCGTGGTCCCCTGAGTCGATCAGAGATTGGAGCTCGTCGCGGGTCTTCGGGTCGGGATCAGCGGAGATCCAGGCCCGGGCCCGGTCGATGAGATCGGTCACTTCCCGGGAAAGGGTAACGACGGTCAGCTCCTCGTCTGCTCCCACCGCCAGGAGTCGGCGCACATCTCGTGAAGGTCTCTGCCCGCGCTCCAGCCCAGCCCCTCCCTTGCCTTCTCCACCGCGGCCCAGCTGGCGGCGACGTCCCCGGGCCGCCGCGCCACGATCTCGTAGGGTATGGGGCGCCCCGACTCCTCCTCGTAGGTCTTTATCACCTCGAGGACACTGTGGCCCCGCCCGGTGCCCAAGTTGTAGATGTGCACGCCCGGGTTGCCGTGATGTCGGTCCAATGCGGCGACATGGCCCTCGGCGAGGTCGACGACGTGGACGTAGTCGCGGATCCCGGTGCCGTCGGGCGTCGGGTAGTCGCCACCGAACACCCGCACCCTGGGCAGGCTCCCCGAGGCGACGCGGGCCACGTAAGGCATGAGGTTGTTGGGGATCCCGGAGGGATCCTCGCCGAGCAAGCCCGAAGGATGCGCCCCTACGGGATTGAAGTAGCGCAATAGTGAGACACTCCACTCCGGATCCGACGTCTGTAAATCGGTCAGGATCTGTTCCATCATGATCTTGGTCCACCCGTACGGGTTGGTCGCCCCACGCACCGGCATCTCCTCGGACATCGGTAGCTCGGCGGTGGTGCCGTAGACGGTCGCCGACGAGCTGAAGACGATGTTTCTCACCCCTGCGGTGTCGATCGCCCTGAGGAGCGTGACCGTTCCGGTGACGTTGTTGTCGTAGTAATCCAGCGGGCGTTCCACGGACTCTCCCACGGCCTTGAGCGCGGCGAAGTGGATGCAGGAGTCGATGGCGTCTGAGGCGATGGCGGAGATGGCGCGGTGGTCGCGGATGTCCGCCTCGTGCATCTCGGGGGTAACGCCTGTGATCGCGGCGATGCGATCGATCACCGCATGCAGGGAGTTCGCCAGGTTGTCCACGATCACGGGCTGATGCCCGGCCTCGATCAGCGAGACGACTGTGTGGCTCCCGATGAACCCGGTCCCGCCGGTTACCAGTACTCGCATCGCTCAGAGGTTAGGAGCGGCCCGTGTCAAGGGGCCGGAAGGGTCACGATGAACCGCGACCAGCCGGACCGATGCTCGTACACGAGTTCGCCCCCCATCAACCGGGTCAGTTTGCGGGCGACGCTCAATCCCAGGCCCACCGACTTGGGGTGCGCGGTGGTGTCCCGGATCCCGTAGGGCTCGAAGATCCTGGAGACCTCTTCTTCGGCTATCGGCCCACCGGAGTCGCAGACGACGAGGCGTACTTCCCGGTCTTGCGTCTCGAGGCGGATAACTATGTCGTCTCCACCGTACCGGACTGCATTGTCGACGAGGTTGCGAATGATCTGTCGAGCCCGGCGGGGATCTGCCTCCACCATGGCCTCTCCCCCGTCGACCTCGACCGTGACCGGACGATCGATCACCTCGAGGACTCTCTCCACCTCTTTGGTGAGATCGAAGGTCTCGGTGGAGAGAACGATCCGGTCCGGATCTTCCCGATTGGCTACGAGGAGGTCCTCGATGAGCCAGGAGGCATCCTCGGCCTGACGCGCGATCAGCTGGGCGATCTCGCGACGCTCCTGATCGGTGAAGCTCTCGTATCCCTTGGACAGCTCCTCGCCCAGCCCGAGCATTGCCGCGATGGGGTTTCTCAGCTCATGGGAGACGGTGGCGATGAACACGTCCCTAGCCTTGCGCGCCGCCACCTTCTCGCTCATGTCGATGAGGGCGCCTTCGAAATAGACGATGTCACCCGATTCGTCCCGAACCGCACGGGCGGCGTCCTGTACCCAGAAGGTGGTGCCGTCGGGACGGCGCAGCTCGACATCGAAGTCGTAGACCACCCCGGCGGCACAGATCACCCGGAGCCACTCCTCGCGTCGGCTGGGGTCGACATAGACGCCGCCGACCGTAGGCAGCGCCTGCCGGAGCGCATCGACCGACTCGTAGCCGAGGAGCTTGGCCAGCGCCTCGTTGGCGGCGAGGAGCTCGCCGCCTGGCGTGGTGCGATAGAGCGCCACCGGCGTCCGTCTGAAGAAAGCAGCCAGATCGTCGGTACCAGACATGTTTTCAGTGTTATCGGCTCCCACGGCCGCTTTCTCCACCGTTGCGCATGAGTCGGTCGTCCCAGATCTCCCAGATTTCCCCGTTGCGGCCGGGAAAATCTCCCACCACCACCGGGCAATTCGCCTCATAAAGGTACCTCGCCACCAGCGCGCCGACCACGAGGATGGAGTCGGCCTCGGCGAGCACCAAGCCTGCAGGGCCTCGTGCCGTTCGAAGCAGCTCGGCCAGGACCGACGACGAAGAGCTCGACCCGCGTCCCCGAGGAAGGGCCACGATCTTGTCTTGGAGGCCCTCGCCGCGCTGGGGATGGGTGCGATCGACGATTCTTCCGCTGGAGACATCAACCCCGCCCCAGAGGGACAGCGGGGCCTCCAGCACCAAAGCCTCGCCACTCGCCCTCCCCGGGACCAGGGATCGGACCGCCGCGATCACCAGCCCTCCTGCACCGTCTTCCCGGTCACCGCGGTGGCCACACAGTCGCTGAGGGCGGCGAAGACCACTTCGACACCGAGATTGGCCGGGGCATAGAACGCCCACTTCGCCGAGTCGGTCATCACCGCCCCCTCCACCTCCCGCATGATCGGGGTGATGTAGGTGCAGGTGTCGGTGACGATGGTGGCGCCGAAATCGCGAACCACGACGGCATGGCCGGTCTTCTCTGCCGCAGCCAATGTCGCCCGCGAGGTGTTCACGTAGAAGGGGATGGTGGTGTGTTTCCCGGCCATCATCGCGGCGAGGCCGGTGAGCCCGGGGAGTGAAATGTGTGGTGTGCCCACGCTCACCGCCCCGACCACGCCATCGCCGCTGCTCAGGGATCGCCTCGCCTCGGAGAGCATCTCGAGGTCCACCGCGATTCGTTGTGAGGGCTGTCCACCGCCGAGCGCATCGGCCAGGGTGGCCGCTTCCGGGGTCACCCCCACCGCGTGGAACATTGCCACCGAGCCCGAGGACGCGGCGGCGGCCCCCAGCGCCTTGAGGCGGTCCTCATCGGCCCGGTGATCGAGACCGATGATGACGGGCACTTCGCTTCCGCAGCTCTCGCCGAGCAGATGGCCGAGGGT
This sequence comes from uncultured Acidimicrobiaceae bacterium, assembly GCA_964485005.1. GTDB lineage: Bacteria > Actinomycetota > Acidimicrobiia > Spongiisociales > ZC4RG35 > JAHWLC01. Next base: position 4,709 of record CAZAHX010000084.1, read on the forward strand.
GGGATAGAAGACGTCGTTGTCCAGGATCCGGTCGGGTACCGCCAGCTCGAATACGGGGCGAGCCCGTCTCCCCTCGTCGGTGTGGAGCCCGGACAGAGGAGCACGCCCGATGAGGGCGCAAGAGATGTCGAGGAAGTCGCCGTAGCGGTTGGTCCGGGCCCCCAGCACCGAGTTGGCGAAGACAATGGCGTTGGACTCCCCCCAGGCGATCTGGTCACCGATTCCGGGGCGCTCCGGGAGGTGGTAGGGGGCGCAGGTCCAGGTGGGCCTGCAACCGAGATCGGTGTAGGCATCCATGAGGCGGCGGGCGTTCTCGCCAGTGGCCGGATCGCCGCGGTAGAGATCAGGGTGGAGAAGATCGATGGCGCCCACGTTCAGAGTGGTGGGCACGGCCACCTGACCGCCCCCGGCCACCAGCTCCAACACGAAGTCGAGCCCGGACGCTCCGTGGTAGAGACAGCCGTCGATGTGGGCGGAGACGATGTCGACCAGGCGGGTGGCTCCCTCGGCCTCGCCGACGGCGACCACTATCTCCGCGGCGAGACGGAGAGCTGGCCCCTTGTCTCCTCCGAGAAGCGCCCTGTCCTCGTCGGTGAGCCTCACTTCGGGCTCAGTGGCCGAAGGGCAGCTCCGGCTGCAGCTCTGGCCTCCGGTAGCGCTCCACACCGTTCCACATGAGGTAGTCCATGAACACCCAGGAGCGGCGGTGGATGGAGCTGGGCCCCATTGCCTGGAGAGCGGCCTTGTGCACCGGGCAGGGGTAACCCTTGTTGGCCTCGAAGTTGTAGCCGGGGTATTGCCCGGCTTGAGAGCGCATGATTCGATCCCGGGTCACCTTGGCCAGTATCGAGGCGGCGGCTATGGAGAGTGAGGTGCGATCCCCGCCCACGATGCGGTGGGCTCCGCCGACGAAGTCCCATTTTCCGTCGACAAGGACCTGGTCGGGCTTCGCTCCCAATGTCTCCAGAGCGCGGCGTGCCGCGAGCCGCTGGGCCTCCGACATCCCCAATTCGTCACACTCCGCTGGGCTGGCGTGACCGACGGCCCAGGCCTGGCACCAGTCTGCGATTCGGGAGAAGAGGGCCTCGCGCTCGGTCTCGGTGAGCAGCTTCGAGTCCCGGATCTTGTAGACGCGGCGGTCCCGGGGCACTACCGCGGCGCCCACCGTGAGCGGGCCGGCCCAGGCGCCCCGCCCCACTTCGTCAACCCCGACGACCACGGTGTCACCTGTCGCCCAGAGCTCTCTCTCGATGCCGAGCCCTGGACCGCGGCGTCTCAGGCTGGGGCGAAGACGGGGCGCCGATGAGACCGTCATGACTCCAGCGTAGGCCGGGCTCCCGAAGAGGCTCAGTTCATCCTGATGTCGTCCGGGTATGCCGAGACCACAGAGAGGAAGCCGGGCTGTCTCTTCAGGACGCGGCGCCATTGGCCCTCCGGCTCCTCGAATGGATCGTCGGGAGAGGCTTGGACCACATACCAGGACCCTTCCTCGAGCTCACCCTGTAGCTGGCGCCGCCCCCAGCCCGAGTAGCCCGAGTAGATCCTGACGGGAGGGCCTTCGGGATCAGGGGGTGAGGTCACATCGACCAAGGACAGGCCGGGGACCCCGGTGGCCATGCCCACCGGGGTGAGCGAGAGGCAGATGGCGACCTGAGGCTCCACAGGGCCCCCCTGATGGATCACGCCTGGCGGGACGGCTCTCTCCGCCCAATCCGGCAGATGGTCGGCTATCGGCTCGAGGGTGGGCCTATTGAGGACCAGGCCCACGACACCGTCATCGTCGACCTGGATCATCAGGACCACGGTGCGGTGGAAGTTGGGATCGACGAGCCGAGGCGTTGCCACCAAAAGACTCCCGGCAATCTCTGGCGTCATCACCCAATCGTGCCACAGCGACCCCGCTGTGCCGCCAGCTAGCGTGCATTGCGATGCGGGCGCTGGTCAAGCATGACGAGGCGGGGCTTCGCCTCGAGGAGGTCCCCGTGCCCGAGCCCGGGGCCGACGAGGTGCTCATCAGGGTGCACACCACGGGGATCTGCGGCACCGATCTACACATCTACGAGTGGGACGAGTGGGCCCAGACTGCGATCCCGACTCCGATGATCGTCGGGCACGAGTTCTCCGGTCACATCGCCGGGCTCGGATCCAACGTCTCAGGATTCGTCGAAGGCGAGCTGGTCAGCGCCGAGGGCCATGTCGTCTGTGGGAGATGCCGCAACTGCCTGGCCGGGAAGCGCCACCTCTGTCAGGAGCCCCGCGGGATCGGGATAGACATTCCTGGAGCCTTCGCCGACTACCTGGTGGTCCCCAAGGGCAACGTGTGGCGTCACGTGGAAGGCATCGCTCCCGAGATCGCCGCCCTCTTCGACCCTTTTGGCAACGCAGTCCACACCGCGCTCAAGTTCCCGGTGCTCGGCGAGGATGTCTTGATAACCGGCGCCGGGCCCATCGGTCTCATGGCCATCCCGGTGGTCGCCCATGCCGGGGCGCGAAACGTCGTGGTGACGGATGTCAACCCCTTCCGTCTCGAGCTGGCCACGAAGATGGGCGCCAGCCGGGCCGTGGACGCCCGCCGGGACGATCTCGCCACGGTCCAGAAGGAGCTGGGCATGACCGAGGGGTTCGACGTGGCCCTGGAGATGTCGGGGAGCCCTGACGCCATGGCCGACATCCTGGAGAACACGATCCATGGGGCGAACATCGCGCTGCTCGGTCTTCCGTCCGAGCCCTACGCGATCGACTGGAGTGTGGTGATCCTCAACATGCTCAACATCAAGGGCATCTACGGCAGGGAGATGTTCGACACCTGGTACAAGATGAATGTCCTGATCCAATCGGGGGTCGACATCTCGCCGGTGATCACCCATCGCTTCCGAGCCAACGAGTACGAGCAGGCCTTCGACGCCCTCCAGGGGAAGGAGTCGGCGAAGGTGATCCTTCGCTGGGACGATTAGTGGCTTTCGACCGGGAAGGTCACGAACCCGGTCACATCCAGAGCCCGGAGCAACGGGCGGACGAAAGCGGGGACGGCACGGATGCCACTCTCGGTGTCGAGATCCCGGGGCCGGCCGACTCGTAGCGAGACACCTCCCATGACCATCGTGGATGGGGGCGTCGCCCGGGCATTGGCGAGCCAGTCGACCTCCTCTCCGTAGGTGAGGGCCACCACCACCTCGGACTCCCTTCTCCACGCATTGAGGGGAGTGGCATAGCTCGATCCGGTGACCCGACCGGTGTGAT
>CAZAHX010000085.1:0-7918 GCA_964485005.1 uncultured Acidimicrobiaceae bacterium
TGGATCAGACCACGGAGCAGGCTCCTGGGGTGAGCGGCCACGATCGATTCCTGCCAGGGAACAAGCTCGATTCGACGTTCGTGTTTCCGTCCCGGTCCGTGTTGGGGAAATAGACAGAGCCAATGTTTCCAGTAGGCATTGACATCACACGCACCCCACCCGGCGGACGAACCCCACCTGTTCCGTACCTCGGACAATGACGATGTGGGTGGCGATCTCATCGATGATGTCCGGGTACTTGAGGTCGCAGGTGATCCTCAAGTGATAGACCCCTCTTGGACCAGCGTGGATCCAACCATCTCCCAGGTAGACCCCGAGCAGATAGGCATAGGCCTCCTCGTCTACGAAGCCGCCGGTACATCTAAAACAGGTCACCTTTTGTCTCCCTGACCAGGAGTCGGTACGCCCGCCACTCGCCGCCATCAGCCCATATCGCCAGTCACGGACCGTGCCACGAGGGATCCCGAGTCTCCTTCCGATCTCCGAGTCATTGATCCCGGCTTCGATCAGCCGAAGCGCGTCCTTGTATTCGCTTTCCGGCCTCATGATGGGAAGGTAGGGAGCGGGAGTGACAGAATCGAGGTGTGATGAAAGGCATCGGCGACCCCTGGGGCTACGGCGAGCCCAGCCTGAAGCGGGTCCATCGCCGTCTCTTCCGGCTCAACGAGCAGATCGCCCGAATCGACGAGGAGTTGGGGCAGGTTCGGGCGGAGTTGGAGATGCATCGCTCCATCGACGACGACGCCCAGCGTGACGCCGCGGTGGGTAACTACATCGATCGGGAGGAGGCCGGGCTGACTTCCGCCGACGTCCGCCGATTCGAGCGCACGCTGGATCTGATCGAAACGCAACGGGCTCGTCTCGTCCGGAAGCGGGACCAACTTCTCGCCCGTCTCCCCGAATGAGTCTGTCACAGACCACTAGTACCGTCGGAGGGTGCCGACACTCGCCCTGATCGACGGGAACTCGATCGCCTATCGCGCCTTCTACGCCCTCCCCGATGATCTCGCCACCCGGTCGGGCCAGATCACGAATGCGGTGTTCGGCTTCACCCGGATGCTGGTCCGGCTGCTCAAGGATCACCACCCCGACGCCATCGCCGTGGCCTGGGACGTCTCCCGCCACACCTTCCGGACCGACACCTACCCCGAGTACAAGGCGCAGCGGGAGAAGGCACCCGACCATTTCCGCAGCCAGCTGCCCCTGATGGACGAGGTCCTCCAGGCACTGGAGATAACCCAGCTGAGGATGGAGGGGTATGAGGCCGACGACATCATCGCCTCCCTCACCCGCCAGGCGGTGGAGGACGGCTGGGAGGTCCTGGTCGTCACCGGGGACCGCGACGCATTCCAACTCGTGGGAGGGCCGGTGAAGGTTGTCTACACCCGGCGAGGGATCAGCGACGTGGTCATCGCCGACCAGGGCTACGTGGAGGATCGCTACGGGATCGAGCCGGGGCAGTACGTCGAGTACGCCGCTCTGCGTGGTGACACCTCCGACAACCTCCCGGGCGTGCCCGGGGTGGGGGAGAAGACCGCGTCCCGGCTCATCGCGGAGTATGGCTCGGTGGACGGAGTCTACGAGGCGATCGCCGAGATGACCCCCAAGCTCATGGAGAGCCTGGCGGAGAATCGGGAGCAGGTCTTCCTCAACCGGGAACTGATGTCCCTGGTCGACGAGCTCGAAGTGGGCTGGGACACCTCAGATCTCGCCCTGAGGGAATGGGACCGGGGCCGGGTCAAGGACCTCTTCGACAGTCTCGAGTTCCATTCCATCTGGGACGACCTCGAGGAAGCGCTCCCCTCGGCGTCGGGCGGAGGCGAGGTCCTCGATGTCGGCACCGAGCTGCTCACGACTGCTGACCGCATCGCCGCCATCGCCGGGGGGAACGAGCTGGTGATGGGCGTCGTCGAGGACCAGGAAAGGATCTACGGCGTTGTCATGTCCGTGGGGGAGGACGAGGCGGTGGTGGTCCCCATGGAGGAGGCCGGCCCGATCCTGGAGGGGATCGACACGGGAAGAGTCGCTGTGAGCGGGCACGACCTGAAGCGACTGGCCCGGGCGTTGCTCGAGGAGGGGCACGACCTGGCCGTTCCCGCCATGGACACCGCCCTCGCCGCTTACATCATCAACCCGGCGCAGCACTCCTATCGCCTCGAGGAGATGGCCGAGCGCAGCCTGGGCATCGAGCTCGTCTCTCCGGATGCGGACCAGGAGGCGGGGACGCTGCCCTTCGATACCGGCCCAGATCTCGAGCTGGAGGGGCGGAGGGTCGAGGCCGTTCGTCGTCTCGTCACCGTCGTGCGCAAGGAGCTCGAGACCCGCGACGAGCTGGATCTGTTCACACGATTCGAGCTGCCCCTGGTGCCGGTGCTGGCCCGGATGGAGCACGTCGGCATCGGCGTCGATCGCGCCTATCTCGAGGGGATGGGGGAGGACCTGCGGGAGAGACTGACCGCATTGGAGTCGGACATCCACGAACTGGCCGGAGAGTCGTTCAACGTGAACTCGACAGACCAGCTCCGCTCGGTGCTCTTCGACAGATTGGGGCTTCCTGTCCTCAAGAAGACCTCCACCGGCAAGCCCTCGACCGACGCTTCGGTGCTCAAGAAGCTGGAGCATCCGATAGTCGCCGCCCTGCTCGAGTATCGGGAGCTGGAGAAGCTCCGTTCGACCTATGTCGACGGCTACCTGCCTCTGATCGCCGACGACGGCCGCATCCACACCACTTTCAACCAGATGGCAGCGACCACCGGCCGGCTCTCTTCGGACAGTCCGAACCTGCAGAACATCCCGGTCCGGTCCGAGTCGGGGAGGACGATCAGGAGGGCGTTCGTGGCCGCGGAGGGCTGGCAGTTCCTGGTGGCCGACTACTCCCAGATCGAGTTGCGGGTCCTGGCCCACATGAGTGGAGACCCGTTCCTGGTCGAGGCTTTCGAGAAGGGCCTCGACATCCACACCGCGACCGCGGCCAGAGTGTGGGGGGTCGAGCCCGATACGGTCACCTCCGACCAGCGGCGGACCGCCAAGATGATCAACTTCGGCCTGCTCTACGGCATGGAGGCGTTCGGTCTGGCCGACCGGCTCGGCATCGGCCGCGAGGAGGCTCGGGAGCACATCGACGCCTACTTCTCGCAGTTCGTCGATGTTTCCCGGTTCATGTCGGACGTGGTCACCAGGGCTAGAAACCAGGGCTACACGACGACCTTGTTCGGTCGGCGCCGCTACCTCCCCGAGTTGAAGTCGGACAATTACAGGATCAGACAGATGGGGGAGCGCATGGCGCTCAACGCCCCGGTGCAGGGAACCGCGGCGGACATCATCAAGCGGGCCATGATCGAGCTGGACGCCGCGCTCCGCGGCGAAGAGATGCGCTCCAGGCTGCTCCTACAGGTGCACGACGAGTTGATCCTCGAGGTACCCGAAGACGAGCACGACAGGGCCGAGAAGCTCGTCCTGGAGACGATGGAAGGGGTGGCGTCGTTGTCGGTCCCGCTCCGCATCGAGACGGCTTGGGGGCCGGATCTGGCGAGTGTCAAGGTGTGATCGGCCGATATGGCTTGGTGATTGCCCGGATTCGCGCGTAGACTCCATCCCGTCCGCCCTCCGCAGGCGGAACTCATTCCCAAGAGGTGCGAACCCGTACATGCCAAACGACCTAGATAGCGCGCCCGTAGCCAGCCCCGAAGAGGATGGCACGGTCGAGGCACCCGAGACCCCCGACTCAGAGGAGAAGGCCGAGGAGAAGACCTCCACTCCCGATAGCGAGTCGACCAAGCCGGCATCCCCAGCCGCAGATGAGGACGAGCCACCCGCCGGGACAGAGAGCTACGGCCCCGAGACCGTGGTCGCCCCGGACGTCACGGAGTTGCCCGACGAGATCGTCGATGACTTCGAGAAGGCGGTGGAGGCCACCGTGCTCCAGTTCAAGGAGGGCGACATCGTGGAGGGGACCATTGTCAGCGTCGACGCCGAGGGCGCCATGGTCGACATCGGCTTCAAGTCTGAAGGGTTGATCCCCACGAGGGAGCTCTCGATCCGGAACAACATCGACCCCAACGACGTGGTCCAGGTAGGCGATCGGGTGGAGGCTGTGGTTCTCGACATGGAGGACGACGAGGGCCGGCTGCTCCTATCCAAGAAGCGGGCCATGTACGAGCGAGCCTGGGGTCGTATCCAGGAGATCGCCGATCAGAACGGCACCGTCGAAGGCACCGTGATCGAGGTGGTCAAGGGTGGGCTCATCGTGGACATCGGTCTCCGCGGCTTCCTCCCCGCCTCTTTGGTCGATCTGAGACGGGTGCGCGATCTGGAGCCCTTCATCGGGGACACCATCACCGCCAAGGTCATCGAGCTGGACCGGGCCCGCAACAACGTGGTTCTCTCCCGCCGCGCCCACCTCGAGGAGGCGCTCGCCGAAGAGCGAACCGAGTTCCTCGACAATCTCGAGGAAGGGGAGTTGCGCGAGGGCACCGTCTCGTCTGTGGTCAACTTCGGAGCTTTCGTGGACTTGGGAGGCATGGACGGCCTGGTTCACGTCTCCGAGCTCTCCTGGCAGCACGTCAACCATCCCGGGGAGATGGTGAAGGTTGGCGACAAGGTGAATGTCAAGGTTCTCGAGGTGGATCGGGATCGGGAGCGGATCTCGCTCTCGATGCGCCAGACCACCAGCGACCCCTGGGACGTGTTCACCAACGAGCACCAGGAGGGAGACGTCATCGAGGGAACCGTCACCAAGACCGTCCCCTTCGGGGCGTTCGTGGCGGTGGCCGACGGTGTCGAGGGCCTGGTCCACGTGTCGGAGATCGCCACCCATCGCGTGGAGTCTCCCGAGCTCGAGCTTTCCATTGGCCAGAAGGTCCAGGTGAAGATCACCGAGAAGGAGGACGAGCGCCGTCGCATCTCGCTCTCCATCAAGCAGGCTCAGCCGGGCTACACCGAACGACCTCAGAAGGCCGAAGAGAAGCGTCGGCCGCCCAAGGACCGCGAGTTCGAACGTGAGTTCGGCGCCGAGGCCGAGGAGCAGCCACCTATGCCGGTGGACGCCTCCCTCGAGGCCATCCTGCGCGAGCTCAAAGAGAGAGGCATCGGCCGCCGCTAGCTGCTCTGCACACCCCGGCACTCGCCCGTCGACCCCCCGCAAAGGGGGGTCTTCCGTCTCATTGGCCGGTAGCGGGTCGCTTCATAGATTGTCATTGAAACTCTCAAGAGTGCGCTTGAGGGTTCCGACAATCCAGTCGTGGTCTACCAACCGAAACACCAGGCGGGCCTGGTCCCGCCGGTAGCATTCTCTCGTTCGGCCGTCGCGGCAAGGTCGGCGTGTCGAGGAGGGGACAACCGAAGGGGACTCTATGGGTAGGAGAGCGATCGTTCTGCTCGTTGCCTTGGTGCTGGCCGGATTGGCCGCCTGGGCGGTCTGGAACTTTCTCCAGAGCGTCGAGCAAGAGGCCGTGGCAGGACAGCAGCAGGTCACCGTCTTGAGGGCGGGTGACCAGAACATTCAGGAAGGCACGCAGGGCGACGTCCTCATCAGCGACTTCAACGCCGGTGGGACTCTCATCGTGGCCAGCACCGACGAGATCGAGGACGTGCCCGTCGACGCCATCCAGACCGATGAGGAGCTCCGTGAGGTGCTCTCCGGGAAGGTGGCCGCCGGCCCGATCTCGGGCAATGCCGTCCTCACCCGCTCACAGTGGATCGCGGTCACTGCCGATGTCATTCCGCTCGCCGAGCGCATCCCGTCCGGCAAGCAGGCTCTGACTATCGGAACCAGCAACCTCCAGGGCGTCAACGGTTTCGTCGAAGCCGGTGACAGGGTCAACCTGATCATCACGATCGATTTGCGATTCGACTTGCTCCCCGAGCAGTTCTCGGGCATCGCCGTGGCCCCTGAGGACGAGACCGTCGAGCCGGGGACCACCGAGACGTTGACGGTGCCCTACACCCGCTTCGTGATGCAGGGAATCCCGGTGCTCGCCGCCGGACGCGACATCCGGGCCGAGGAGGACGCCCCGACGGAGGGCTCCGTGGATGCGACCGCCGACACCGTGCCCGGCGAACAGCCCGTCGAGGACACCGGAAACGAGACGGTGTTCACCCTCGAAGTGACCCCCGACCAAGCGGAGCGCATCGTGTTTGCCGTTCAGAACGGGGCGATCTGGATGACCCTGGTGCCTGAGGACTTCGTCGAAGTCGAGACGCCGGGTGTGATCATCGACACGCTGTTCGGCAGCGACATCCTCGAAGACATCTTCGGGAACTGAGGGGTCTGAGGGAGGCAGCCGCATGTCGATCGCAGAGCACAATCTCCTGGTAGTCGATAGGGAAGACGACTTCGTCTCGGCGGCGAAGGAGCTGTTCGACGGGCGTCTTCCCATCGCCAGGAGCCTGGAGGAGGCCGGCCAGACCCTGGAGTCGGGTGACATACGGATGCTCCTCATCGGCCCCAGCTATGCCAGCGAGGAAGACATGGATCAGATCCGGGGCATGCACAACCAGGACCCGGGGCTGATCATGATGCTGGTGGCCGAAGAGGTCACGGCAGATCTACTGCGCCAGGGCATGCGTGCCGGGGTCTCCGACGTGATCGAGGCTCCTCTCGACGAGGAGAAGATCGAGTCGGCTATCGAGCGCTTCGCCCACGATGTGCTCAAGCGCAAGCGCGAACCCCGCGCCGACGCCCCTGTGGCCCCCAAGGGCAAGAAGGGGCATGTGATCACGATCATCTCGGCCAAGGGCGGGAGTGGCAAGACCGTGCTCGCCACCAATGTCGCCCTGGTCCTCAATCGGATTGCAGATGCCAAGGTATGTCTGGTCGACGCCGACCTTCAGTTCGGTGACGTCTGTCTGGTCCTGCAGATGGAGCCCCGTTTCACGATGGTGAACGCCGCTCACGAGCTTCATCAGCTCGACTCCGAGATGCTCGACTCCCTGCTCACCGAGCATCCCAGCGGTCTCAAAGTCCTGGCGGCTCCTCTCGAGCCGGCGTTCGCCGACGACATCACCACCGCAGGCCTCATGCAGATGATCGACATCCTCCAGGAGACCTACGACTACATCGTGGTCGACACTGCATCGCTGCTCGACGAGCTGATGCTGTCCCTCATCGAGAAGTCCGACGACATCCTGATGATGGTCGACATGGACCTCCCCTCGGTGAAGAACGCCAAGCTCGCTCTGGAGACCCTTCGGTTGCTCAAGTTCAGCACCGCCAACGTCCATCTGGTGATGAATCGGAGCAACTCCAAGGCCCGGCTCGACAACAAAGAAATCGAAGGAGCGCTCAAGATGCAGATCTCGGCTGCCGTTCCTTCAGATGCGATCGTGGCCGCTTCGGTGAACGAGGGGCGCGCCGTGGTCGAGACCGACCCCAAGTCGAAAGTGGCGAAGGGATTCGAGTCGGTGGCGGCGCTCATCGTCGCGGACATACCAGAAGCAAGTCAGAAATCAGGCCTCTTCGGCCGTAAGTGAGTAAAGGGGCAGGACCATGCCATCACTGTCAGAGAGAGTCGCAGCGGCGAGACAGGTCGAGACGGCCGAGACCGCCGACCGGGGCCATGCGCTCAGCGAGCTGCGCGGGCGTCTTCATTTCAAGGTGGTCGAGGAGCTCGGCCCCAGTCTCTACGACCGTGGCATGTCCGACGCCGAGCTGCGCCTTCGCGTCCTCGAGATGCTCGAGTGGGCGGTCGAGCAGGAGCAGGGCTTCCCTCTCAGCTCCTCGGACCGGCGCACCCTCCTCAACGAGATCGCCTCAGATGTCCTCGGCTACGGCCCGATCGACCCCCTTCTCAACGACCCGGACGTCACCGAGGTCATGGCCAACGGCCCTTACGACGTCTACTTCGAGAAGTCGGGGCGGATCCTGAAGTCGGAGGTGAGGTTCGTCGACGAGACGCATCTCCGCCGGATCATCGACAAG
>CAZAHX010000086.1:0-7840 GCA_964485005.1 uncultured Acidimicrobiaceae bacterium
GCACAGCGCTCGGCACCGCCTGATTGCTGATCGCCGTAGCGGCAATGGTAGTAGGCGCCGGCACATCGGTCGCCTCCGCCCGACCTAGATGGCCCGGCGACTAGGGCTCCCGTACCTGGCACCCGGAGAGCTTCGTGAAGCCCGTATGCCATACAGCGGCAGCGGCTTGAGCAATGAAGAGAAGCCCGAGCAGCCTCGCAGAAGACATCCTCGTTGGAATGAGCGCAGTCGTTATGTGCTGTCCTTGGGGAAGAATCGCATATCCATTCAGTCCGCGCGCTCGACCCGGACGTGCCCACCGAAGGCTGGCCAGGTCAGCAGCTGGGCGATGGCCATGACGATCGCCGCCCCAGGTAGTAGCAGCCGGCATCCGGCACGTAGAGGATGGTTTAAATGGCTTGACTCTGGCGACGATGTGTGACAGATCCGGCGTCACCGGCTGAGGCCGCTGAGCCGGGCCGAGATTGACAACTGCCCCGCAGCCGACTTGGCATCGAGTCGGACCGGGTATCTTCCCTCTGTTGATGGACTTGATCGGGCGCCACGACGAAATGGCGTTGCTCGAGGAATTCCTGACTTCAGACCCGGCCACGAAAGGGCCGCGAGCGCTGATCCTTCGCGGCGAGCCCGGTGCCGGCAAGACGGCACTCCTCGACCAGGGTCACCAGATGGCCTCGGGCGCAAGATTTCGCATGAACGCGCAGGAAGCCCTGCACAACGTTGCCCTGGCAACAGCGAGCGAAATGATCCGCGATCTCGGCGAGGTATCGGGCGACGATTCCTGGCTCACCCCGGTACAGGTATTCGAGTCGGTGCGTCGGCGGCTAATGCGCCACAAAGCAAGCATCCTCATCGACGACCTGCAGTGGCTCGATGACATGTCGAGGGGGCTACTTCACTTCCTGATCAACGCTGCCCGCACCTACGAGGATGATCTTCGGGTTGTTGCGGCCACGCGGCCAGGATCCGCAGCCTCGGCCTTCATAGATGAGCTGGACCGCGCCGATGTCGACCATACAGTCGTCGAGGTCGGCGCTCTCGATGAGCGAGACGGCCTCGAGTTGATCCGTGGCTTGCGCGGCGCGATAGAAGTCTCGGCGGCGCGAACCATCTGGGAACGCTCCCGAGGAATTCCCTATTGGATGATCAGCCTGGCTCTCGACCCAGAAGCGGCCGTTCCCGGCTCAATCGTGGATGCCCGACTGCGTGGAGCCGGCGATGATGCGGTCCGTGCCTTGACATCGCTGGCTGTGGCGGGGCGCCCAATTGACATCACAGAGTTGGCATCAATCGAGGACTGGACGAGCGACCGAGCCAAAGACGCGTTGGATGAGCTGGATAATCGCGGTCTCCTGCGCCGTGCCGGATCCCAAACGCAGATCGCCCACGACCTCATCAGAGAAGGAGTGATCCAGGACCTGTCTGACCCCGCGCTCGTCGCAGCCCATCGTCGTATCGTTGGTTGGCTGGAGCGGCTCGACAACCCTTCTCGAGAGTGGCAGCTGGAAACGATCGAGCACCGGATGGCGGCGCGTCTTTCAGCCACTTCACCAGCTCTGGAGCTTGCCCGATCCGAGAGTCGGCTCCTGCTCGGGGAGGATGGGCTCGCGATCCTGACCCGGGTGGCTGACGCGGCGGAGGGAGAAGCGGCTGTCGAGCTGTTGATCGCGGTAGCGGCCCTTGCTTCGGAGATGGGAGTTGCCGGGGCCGCTTTAGAGAGATGGTCTGTCGTATCTCACCGGAATTCCGACCCCAGTATTCGGGCGTGGGCCGCCGTGAACGCCGCATCTGCGTCCATGGACCTCGACCGGGCAGTCGTAGCCAGACAATGGATCGAACTCGCCAAGCAGGACAGGCCGTCAGATCCCGCTGTAGTCGTCGAAGGTCTCGCCGTCGAAGCCGAGCTGGCGATGTTTCATGAGCACAACGCAGAAGAGGGGCGCCGACTCGCCGAAGAGGCCGTGGCTCTGGCTGACTCGATCTACTCAGACGAGGCCGCCACCGGAAACGACCGGATCAGCCAGGTGAAGCTCCTGGCTCTCCAGGCGCTCCACGACGCATACATGATGGGCAAGAGTCACGAACTGGCCGCCGCAACAGCCGAGAGAATGGTACGGGCCGCACCCAACGCCCGGGACCGTCTCACCGCCCTGAGCAACGTCGGGTCGACGATGAGACACCTGGGTCGTCTCAGGGAGGCAGCTTCGATCATCGAGAGCGTATGGACTGAATCGATCCGCACCGCGGCTCTCTCGATCGCGGCAAGAGCCGCTCCCTGGTACGCGGGTGTTCTCCTCGAGCTCGGCGAGCTCGAAAGGGCGAGAGAGATCGCTACGGAGGGCAGCCGCATCGCCGACCGACTCGGACTCACCCGGTACGAGAGATTCACAACGAGGCAGTACCACAATGTTTCATTCCTCACCGACGACTGGCGGGTGAGCCTGGATCGGTTACAGGCCGATGTCCTCGTGGAGCGAGATCCCCATTGGCGACTCGCGCTTCACGAGCTGATTGGGTCATACCTCAGCCGGATCACCCCTAACGAGTCAGCCCGAGCGATGAGCGAGATCGACGCCGCCTACCAAGACGCTCTCCTCGCCGACTGCAAACGATGTATGACCGACGTTCTCGTGGATGGTGTGCTGATCGCGGCAAGAGCTGGCGATCGAGACGGGGTCAAGGAGTGGCAGGAGCGATATCGCCAGGCCGGTACGGAACCTGACCCCTATCTCCAAGCCAATCTGGACCATGCAGAAGCGCTCCTCACGCGCGACCAGGGAGAACTCAGGTTGGCAATCCAAGGCTATGAGGAGCTAGGACGACGTGTCAGCGGGATGTGGGCTCGGCTCGATCTCGCCAGGGCCTCGGCCGGGCAAGGGAAAAGTTCAAAGGCAGCCGAGACCTATAGAGCGCTGGCCGAAGATGCGGCCTCGATCGGAGCGGTCACTATCCAGGAGGTCGCCGAGAAAGGTTTGAGACAGCTCGGGGTCCGAACCTGGCGCAGGAGCGAGCTCGGCGATAGTTCTCTACTCACCGACCGTGAGCAAGAAGTGGCTGCCTTGGTCGCCACCGGCGCTAGCAACCCCGAGATCGCCGAGGCGCTGTTCCTATCGCGGAAGACGGTCGAGCGTCACGTGTCGAACATCCTCGCCAAGACAGGCTGCAGAAACCGGATCGAGCTCGCTCGGGTGTGGGGTGATCTGACAAATGAGGGATCTCCCCGATGATCTCCGCCGCCATCTGACCTAGATCTCTCTCAGGACCTCGCAGTGGAAGCGTGGAGGAGGCACATGTCGATGATCCTGGTACTCGCAGACGAGCCGGGTGTGCTCGACACCGAGAGACTGGCCCGGCTGGGACGTCTCGGGATCACGAGCGTGACCCTGCTCGAAGAGGCTTCCACCAGAGGGGTTCTGATACAGGGCTGGGCATTCGAGAGGACGTCCGCGAGGGAAGCGGTCGAGATCCTCACGTCGGGAGCTGCCGATGTCCGGGTGCTCGAGCCGGTCATGCAGGTCACGGTGTCTCCAGGGGCGGTCCCCGACCTCCCGGCAGCAGACATTGTGACCGCGGAAAAGGAGAGAGAATGAGGAGAGCAGTGTTCACTTTGGCGCTCGTAGGCGCCTTGATCGGAGCTTTTGCACCGGTCGCTCAAGCGACCCTGTGTGTCGTGGTCGATGGCAACGAGGTTGCACGAGTAGATCTCGCGCCAGGGGACTTCGTCGACCGGGGGAGCTCATTAAGCAACCCGGCCGGGAAGATGGCGGCGTGGGAAGCCCATTTCAACTCACCGGTCGTCGACGGCCCGGCCTGCTAGCGAGCAGTAAGTGACGATCACATAGGTATCAGATAGGTGCTGTCTGGCTCTGTCAAACAGCACCTATCTCCAAAGGAGCGAAGTGAGCGGATCACGAAGACTGCTGCGAGATATCGCAGTGTTCGCCATGTTCTTTCAGGTCTTCCACTTCATCGAGCACGTTGCCCAACTCGGCTACTGGTTCGTGAATCCCAGCCAGCCACCCTGGCTCACGCCGTGGGCAGTGGCCGGACGGGACCTGCTCGCCGTCGACGGCACGCCAGGTGGTGGCAACGAATTACTGCATCTCGTGGGCAACCTGATCTTCTTTGGTGGGATCGTTGCGTTGGCCTTCATCACCTGGCACTCCGGGCAGAAGATCAAGCAAATCCGCTATCTCAGCACCGCACTGATCCTCCAAGGGGTTCATGTGGCTGAACACATCCTGCTCACCGTCTCCTACCTCGCGGTGGGGAGCGCCATCGGCTTCACCACTCTGTTCGGAACCGCCCAGGGTCCTTTTGGGTCGAGTCTGCGGATCTGGGCCCATTTCCTGCTCAACCTGACCGCCACCTACTACGCCCTCAAGTCTGTCTGGGAGATGTACCAGGCGGGTCTGGTGTTGGAACGCCCCTTTCTCAAGCCACAAAAGGTGTGGGATGCTGTTGACATCGCCGATGGCGTACACCCGAGGGTGACCGGTGTGGAGCGTGTTCCGGTCGACGGGGAGCCACCTGCTCTCGTCCGTTCAACCCGGCCTCGCGGACGACCCTAGGCCCGCCATGAAGCAGCACAGCCGCGTTTTGCGTTCTGCCACGACCTACCTCCTCCTCGGTGCTCCTCACAGCGCGCCCCGAGGGGGTAAACGTCCCGACGATTCGGGACACGACTCCCATCACAGCAGGACTCGTCTTCTGGAACGATTCGCTCAGTGGCACTCAGAGCTCGTTAGAAGGGAGAAGACACCATGACTGCGACAGCCCAGCCGCGATCGGATCGAGTGACACGGCGAGCCGAGAAAGGATCCTGGCTCCGCTGGGGCATCACGATCTTCCTGATCGTCGAAACCGTTCACGTGGTGGTTGCCACTCTGAATAACCAATGGGAGGGATGGGGTGTGTTCTTCGAGAACCTCACATTCGTCGTAGTGAGCGGGAGCGTGCTCGTTGCCCTTGCTTATGGCCTCCTGGTCCGTTGGGGGCTGAATCCAGGGACCGGTCGCCGAAATCGAGCCGCGCTGGCGAGTCTCGTCCTGGGACTCATCTCCGTCCTCTCCTACGCCATCTTCTTCACCTGGGCTCCGGCGCTGTTGGCACCCGGCGCGCTACTCCTCGCCCGAGAAGGGCGGGCACGGGCAGACGAGGGGGAGCGGGGGCGATGGCCTGCAATCGCTGGCGGAACCCTGGGAGCGGCCAGCCTGGCGCTTCACCTGTTTTTGGTCGGCTACGTCCTGGTCGAGGGCAGCTATCCCTGGGGCCTTTAGCCGCCGGATAGCGCTGACATCGCGCCAACCAGCTGGTTCGGGGGGGTTGGGGCGTGGTCGTGGTCGTCGTGGCCGGTGTCGTGGCCGTCGTGGCCGGTGTCCTGGCGCTGGTGTGATCCCCGGGTCTTCCTGACGCACCGCCCGATGCATGTCCGGATCCGCCCTGCTTCGGTCTCGACCTGGGTGGCGCATCACCGCTGCTCTTGGTGCCGTTGATGGCGCCTCTCGGACTGCTCGGGGTGGCGCTGCTGATGGGAGGACTCTCGCTGCTGCTCAGCCTGGTGGCTGCGGTACGGGGCCATGGGCGGCGTGTGCTGGCGGTAGGGGTTGCCGCCCTGGTGGGTCCGCTTCTCGTTCCTGGTCGGTGGCGAGTTCTCCCGCACCTTGCTGAACCCCTGTGTTCTCCCCGATCTGGCGGGGGCGGAGCCTCCCGGCTTTTGTATTCGCACCTCGGAAGGAGTCGATGTGCCGGACGATTGGCATCTGCTGGACCACGCGCTGGTTGGGTTCCTGCCCCTGTCGCTTGCGCTGGCGTGGTGGTGGAAGCGACGCGAGCCACCCTCAGCCGCCTCACGTAGCCTCAACGACTGACCGTCTCGCGCCAATGGCCGACATAGAAAAGCTGGTCACCGCAGGCTCTTTCTTTCTAACAGCTCCGCCGCGGCTGTGTATTCCAGGGGTCGCCAGCCCTCGCTCAACCGGGAGGGATGTTCTTGTTGTGGTGAAAGACGTTGTCAGGGTCGTACTTGACCTTGACCTCGGCGAGTCGCCGGTAGATGCGGTCGCCGTAGGCCTCTCGAACGCGGCTGGCGTCGTCGTCGGAATCGAGGAAGTTGACGTAGACGCCGGCGGCACTATGCGGTTGGAGGGCTTGGAGGAACCGCCGCGCCCATCCGGTCTCGGCAGCAGCGTGCTCGCCTGACTCGTCAGGGAGCCACACACCGTCGATGTTGATGTTGTGCGCCACGTCGCGACCCGCGTAGGCGGTGGCGTCGTCGGGGACCCGAGCGACGGCGCCACCCATGTGGAACATCACCGCGTACGACCGGGGCGAGCTGGCGGTGTAGGCGTGATCGGCGATGACGGTGATGGCGTCGTCGGAGAGGCCGGCGAGATTCGTGGACTTCCAGTAGTAGTGCCACCCGTGGGGGACGGTGTCGTCGAGGCCCCACTGATGCGCGACGTACGGCTTGGGTGCGATCAGGTCCACCAGCGGTGCCCCCAGCCGGCGCAGGGCCAACAGAGCACGCTCGCCGTCTTCGACAGCGCCGGCGTAGCAGCAGGAGACGGCGATGGCTGGCCGCCAGTGCAGGTCCTCGGGGATGACCGGCAATGGGGGGACGGTGCCGAGCCTGACAACGCTGCCGAGCTCGTCGTGCGCTTCCGCGGCGAACTCCCGGTAGAAGCGCAGCACGTCGATGGTGTCCTCGGCTGCCCAGAAGACGGGTCCTGCCGTCACCGTCGGCCCGACGGGGTGCAGAGCGAACCGGAACGAGGTGACGACGCCGAAGTTGCCGCCGCCGCCTCGCAGCGCCCAGAACAGATCGGGGTTCTCATCGGCTGACGCCCAGACGATGCTGCCCTCCGCGGTGACCACCTCGGCGGCCACGAGGTTGTCGACGGTGAGCCCGTGTTTGCGCATGAGCCAGCCGATGCCACCGCCGAGGGTGAGCCCGGCGACGCCGGTGTGGCCCACGATGCCGCCGGTGGTGGCGAGGCCGTGGGCTTGTGTCTCGTGGTCGACGTCGCCCCACAGAGCACCCCCCTGCACCCGGGCCTTGCGGCCGGCTGGGTCGACCCACACGGCTCGCATCGACGAGAGATCGATGACGATCCCGTCGTCGCACACCGCCGTGCCGGCCACGTTGTGGCCCCCGCCCCGTATAGCGATCTCCAGGTCGTGGTCGCGGGCGAAGCGGACGGCCGCGGCCACGTCGGCGGTCCCGCTGCATCGGGCGATAAGCCGGGGGCGCCGGTCGACGGCGCCGTTCCACACGGCTCGGGCGGTGTCGTAATCACTGTGGTCAGCTGTGATCAGCTGGCCGCGGAATCCATCGATCTCCATCGCGGTTGCCTCCTCACTCAGATGGCCCACTTGCTCGCCAGTCGTTGACGAAATCAGCCCTCCTGCGTCAAGGACCTCATCACACCACTGTGGACCGCGACTGTGAAGTCAAAAATCTGGACTTCACAGCCAAAGCCAGGCGCGCGACACTGGCGTGATGCGTACGTACGGCCAGTACTGCCCCATCGCCCGTGGCGCCGAGATCTTCGCCGAGCGCTGGACGCCCCTGATCATCCGCAATCTGCATCTGGGCTGCGGAAGCTTCAGCGAGATCCTGGAGGGCGCGCCCGGGCTCTCCCGAACCCTGCTCTCGCAGCGGCTCAAGCAGCTCGAACGGCTCGGCGTCATCGAGTCGGCGCCCAAGCCGGGTGGACGGGGGCGCAACTACAAGCTCACGCCCTCGGGCTACGAGCTCTTCCAGGTCTGCGAGTCACTCGGCGAGTGGGGCGCCCGCTGGCTCGAGATCGCGCCCGAGAACCTCGATCCGTTCGTGGCG
>CAZAHX010000087.1:0-7630 GCA_964485005.1 uncultured Acidimicrobiaceae bacterium
GGAGAGCTCCGGTCGGGGGCCCTGCTCGCCCCGTTCGCGGTGGAGTGGGTGGTGTTGCGGGGGCCTGAGTTCCGCCTCGACGAGGTGCTGGCCACCCAGCTCGACATGGTGCCGATCCCTCTCGACGAGGAGATGCGGGTGTTCCAGAACTCGAACCGGGCGCCCATCGCCGACGCCGGCGATTCCGCCTGGGCCCGCTCCGGGACCGGCTATGCGGGTCAGCCCGGCGAAGGCCGGGTGAGATTGGCGATCAACTACGACGAAGGCTGGATGCCCGACCCGGTGCCCGACTCCTGGGCGATCGAGGTGAGCGCCGCCAATGGCCGGGCCGACGTCGGGTCGGATCCCGATGGCCTCGCTGCAGCCCTGGCCTCGGTCGCGCTCGCCGGAGCCGGTCTGGTCATGGTCGTTGCCGGGAGGCTGAAGCGATGAAATGGCTGGCGGTCGGTTTGATACTCGTCGGTGCTGCGGCTGCGGCGACGCTCCCCGTTCCCGGCCCCCCGGACCCCGGGCCCCTCCCCGAGGCGGCGTCGCCGCCGACGGCGGTGTGTCCGGTGGAGGAGGGCAGTGGCCGGAGCAGTGCCCTCAGCGTCCTCTCCACGGTCGATGGCCCGGTCTCGGTCGTCGTCTTCGGAGGCGGTGAGGGCCCCTCCGCCATGGAGACAGTCAGCGGCCCCACCGGGTCGGTGACGATTCCGGCGACCGATCTGGCTGCCGTGGGCCGACTGGGAGCCTTGGTCGAGACCACGGTCAACTCGTTCGCCGCCGGGTTCACCGTGGCCGGGACCGAGACCCTCTCCGGGGAGGCCTGCTTTCACCGTGCCTCCGGTCGGGAGATGTTCCTCACCGGAGGGTCGACCAGCGAGGGCCACGAATTCGACCTGCAGCTCATGAACCCCTATTCAGGCGAGGCGGTGGTGGACCTCGTCGTCCAGTCCGAGAGCGGTCGTGAGACGAATCAGCGATTCGAGTCCCTAGTTGTTCCGGCGCGCGGCTCGACTTTGGTCGACCTGACCCAGCTCATACCCCGCCGTAATACGGTCTCGGTGACCGTGGATACGGTCTCCGGGAGTGTCACGGTGATGGCGACCCAGCGAAGGGGCGGGGAGAGTGCCTCCTGGCGGGCCATCGAGGCGGGCGCCGACTGGTACCTGCCCATTCCCGGCGTCCTCGCCGGCGCACGGATCGCATTGGCCACACCGATGAACGCCGAGATCGACTATCAGATCGACCTCTACGGCCCCGATGGCCTCTTCGAGGCGTGGCAGAGCGGCACTCTCGGCCCCCGGGGCCAGGCCATGGTCGACCTTGGGGAGCTGGCGGGAACGACCGCCGCCATCAGGATCGTCGCCAGCGGTCCCCTGGTGCCAACCCTCTGGGCGGACTCGCCTGACACCGGGCTCGCCGTCACCACCGCCACCCCGGTCCAGGCCCCCTCTTGGCTGCTACCGGGCGCGTCCGCCCCAGCCGGTGGAAGTGGCTCGCTGATCCTGGTCAACACCGGGGTCGAGTCCACGGTTGCCACGATTCGCACCATCCGGGACGGCGCGTTGGAGCAGCAGGTGTCTCTGGGGGTCGACGAGGTGGCGGAAGTGCCCATGGCCTCCGCACTCGGCTACCGGGTGGACTCAGACGGCTCCCTCGTGGCCATGTGGGTGGCGAGACGGGGGAGTGGCGCGTTGGCCGCGATGGGGGTACCGCTTCAGGATGGATGAGCTCTGGAACCGGATCTTTCTCATCGCCTCAGCCCTTCTCGTGGCGACGATGGTGGTGGCGGTCAGGCGGAAGATGGCGTCGTCATCGCCCCGGCCACTTCCTCCCACCGGTCTCGAGTCGGGCGTCTATCTGTTCACCTCGGCAGACTGCGACGAGTGCGCGCTGGCGCGAGCCAAGCTGGAAGACTGGCTCGGAGAAGACGGCTATGCAGAGATCGCGTGGGAACGGAGACCTCAGTTGTTCGCCGACCTCGGCGTCGATGCGGTGCCCGCCACCGTGATCGTCGCTGCTGACGGAACGGCCCTTCTCTGGCCGGGTCAGCCCGACTCCACCCCGTTGGGTCCTTGAATGGGCTCCCGCCGATTCCTAGCGTGACGGTCATGACCTTCAACTGCGCCCGATGCCGGGCACCGGGTGCCGCCGTTATGACCTTCTCCTACCCCGACCGGTTGGTGTGGCTGGACGACATCGTCGAGGTTGTGGAGCCCTTCGGCTATTCGCTGTGTGCCGACCACGCCGATCGCATGATCCCACCGCATGGGTGGACTCTCGCCGACCGACGCACGGTCACCAGGCTGTTTGCTCCCGTCCAAGTGGCCTGATGCCTCTCGACCGCGATCTGCTCGATGCGGTCAAGGACATGGACCGGCACGATCTGCGTCGACTCCAGATCCTGACCCGTGCCCACCTGGAGCGGACCGGCGTCGCCCCGGAGGCCAGCGAGCCCAACATCAGCATGCGCAGCCAGATGGTGCGCTGCGGCAAGCCGGAGTGCCGCAAATGCCCCCACGGCCCCTACTGGTACGCCTACTGGACCGAGGATGGGAAGAGGCGCAGTCGCTACGTAGGTCGTCTTCCCGAGGATGGCAAAACCTCCGGTAGTTAGGCCCGTATATGGGCCTAACTACCGGAGGTTCGAAGAACCGGTCATTGTCGTAGTCGGTTTCACGGCTTACGATGTCCCTACTCCCCACCCATACCATCACGCTCATGGATTGTCCGCGTTGCTCCCAAAAGGATGTTCTCGAGATCGAGCACGTGCTGCCCGACGACATCGAGGTGCGCTTCTTCTGGTGTCACAACTGTGAGCGCAAGTGGTGGGACAAGGAAGGTGTCGACGTCGACGTCGCCCAGATCTTGGAGATAGTGCGCCAGGCACGCCCGTGACCGCAATCCGGGAGGCGGTCCTGCGGCGGCCCCTTCTCCCTGTCCTCCTCATCGCCGGCGCCTCGCTGATCATCCTCGTCGTGCTCAATCCGTGGCTCCTGCTCTCGGCGACCACTCCCACGGGCGGGGACATGGGCGCCCACGTCTACGGGCCCGCCTTCCTCCGTGACAGCCTGCTGCCCGAGGGGCGGATCCTCGGCTGGTCGAACGACTGGTTCGCCGGCTTCCCCGCCTTCTACTTCTACTTCCCGCTTCCCTCGCTCACCATCGTCGGGCTCGATCTCGTGCTCCCCTACGGGGCGGCGTTCAAGATCGTCACCGTTCTCGGGCTCATCGCCCTTCCCGCCGCGGTGTACTTCCATGCCCGGGCCCTGCTGCTGGGCAGGACGGTGGCGCTGATCGCCAGTGGGGCCGGGGTGGTCTTCGCCTTCATGGAGAGCTTCACCATCTACGGGGGGAACATCGCCTCCACGCTCGCCGGCGAGTTCTCCTACTCCTGGTCCTTCTCTCTGTCGTTGGTCTACCTGGGTCTGCTGATCAAAGGGGTGCGAGAGGACCGGCGTCATCTGAAATGGGCGGCACTGGCCCTGGCGGCCACCGCCCTCTCCCACGTCCTCACCACCATCGTGGCGGTCTTCGCCTCCCTCTTCGTCCTCGGCTGGAGGCGCGGGTTGGGCCGCACCATGCTCACCTGGGCCTGGGGGTTCGCCATCGCCGCCTTCTGGGCGCTTCCCCTCATCGCCCGGATCGGGCTCAGCTCGGACATGGCCTGGACCCCGCTCAACGGATGGGACGAGCTGTTCCCCGTGGAGTTGTGGCTGCTGCTGCCGGTGGCCGTGCCGTCGGCGATCTGGTTGTTGCGCCGGACGTCACGGGTGGCCCCGATGATCGGAGCCACGGTGCTGCCAGTGATCTACTTCCCCCTGCCCAACCTCCTGCCCGAGGTGCTTCCGGAAATCTTCACCGAGGAACGCTGGAAGCTGTGGAACGGGCGTCTTCTCCCTTACTGGTACTTCGGTGTCGCCTTCCTCGCGGCAATCGGGCTCGGGGCCGCGGTGGTCTGGATCGTCCGTCGGCTCCCCGAACGGGTCACCAGGTATGCGGCCACGGTGGTCGTAGTCGTGGTGTTCGCCACTGCGGTCGGGCTCGCCTTCGATTCCACCGAGGCGCCCGACTGGGCCTGGGCTGCGGTGGCAGCCAGCGGCGTCGGCGCCGCCGCTCTCACCGTGCTCCTGCCCCAGCGCATCGACACCAGGCGGTTCTTTTCCACCACCGCCTTCGCGGTGGTGGTCCTCGGTGCTACCGCCGGGGTGACCTTCGTCGACGGCTGGGCGCGCTGGAACTACGAGGGCTACGAGAGAAAGGACCCCTGGCCCGAGTATCAGGCCCTGATGACCACCCTCGACGAGCTGCCGGGGGGCCGGGTCATGTGGGAGGCGAACACCGAGCTGAACAAGTACGGGACCCCGATGTCGCCGATGCTCATCCCTTACTGGACGGAGGGCTCGCATCAGTCCATGGAGGGGCTCTACTTCGAGTCCTCCCTCACCACGCCGTTCCATTTCATCAACCACTCCGAGATGTCGTCGAAACCGTCGAACCCGGTGCCCGGGCTCAAGTACCACACCTTCGACATGGAGCGGGGGGTCGAGCACATGGATGTGTACGGGGTGAGCTACTACGTGTCGTTCACTCCGGAGGCAGCGGAGAAAGCCGAGGACGAGATCGGCCTGGAGAGGCTGGCCACCACGGAGCCCTTTGCCGTCTTCGCACTTCCCGAGACCGACCTGGTGGTCGCCGCCACCCATCTGCCCGCGGTCTACGAGGTGCCCGAGCGCTCACTTCTCGGCGCCGGGGCGGCCGACGGGTCGCCGACGCTGCCCGGCTTTCACGACGTCGCCCTGGAGTGGTACGAGGACATCGACCAGATGCATCGCTGGGTGGCCGCCGAGGGGCCCGACGACTGGCCGAGGATCACCTCGCTGGGGGAGCGGCCGGAGACCCCCCTCGCGGTCCCCGAGGATGCGGTGAGCAACATCGAGATCGACCATCACCGCATCTCCTTCGACACCACGGCGATCGGAGTGCCCCACATGGTCAAGGTCTCCTACTTCCCCAACTGGTCGGCCACCGGTGCCGAGGGCCCCTACCGGGCCGCCCCCTCCCTGATGGTGGTGGTCCCCACCGAGAACCAGGTCGTGTTGGAGTTCACCAACACCTGGGCGGAGACGCTGGGTTGGCTGCTCACTTTGACCGGGGTGGCTGCACTGGTGGTGTGGGTGCTGGTGGAGAGACGGAGACTCAGCCCGAGCGCAGCAAGCGACGGATCCTGAGCAGCCCGAGGATCGTCCTCGGCACCCTTTTCAGTAGCGACGACCGGGCCGTTCTCATCTCCTCCACCTGGACGGGCACCTCCACGATCCGGTAGCCGGCGCGCTCCGCGCGCACTACCAGCTCGGTGTCGAAGAGGTCCCGGGTGCTGATCACCTTCGGTGTCAGGTCCTCGACGAGCTCGCGACGGAACCCCTTCATCCCATGTGTGTCGCTCACCCTGGAGCCGAGGATCATCCGGAGCAGGAGGTTGAACACCCGGGTGGCCAGTCGGCGGATCAACGGGCGGCGATCCCGTGAAGAGGGGTCACGCTTGGAGCCGATCACCAAGTCGACCCCCGACGGCTGGTCGAGGACCAGTCTCAGGAAGTCCGCCGAGAAGTAGTCGATGTCGAGATTGACCACCCAGTCGCCCTCGGCGGAGAGGAAGCCGGCTCGCATCGCCGCTCCGTAGTCGGGCTCTGGCAGGGAGATCACCTCGACGGCGCTTCCCTCGGCCATCTCCCTCGCCACGGCGGCGGTGCCGTCGGTAGACCCGTTCTCCACGATGAGGATGCGGTAGGGGACCCCGATCTCTTCCACCGCTGCGACCAGCCGGGGCAAGGCAACCGGCACGAAATCCGCCTCGTTGTAAACGGGAACCACCAGGGTGAGGGTCTCGGCCAAGACGGCGAGTGTAGGAATCAACCGTTCTGTGTCGATTTACACGGCCATAGGCCCTAGTAATCGACACAGAACGGTTCACAACCCCGATTCCCTAGACTTCGGGACCGCTCATGGACCCCGACGCAGTCTTCAAGGCGTATGACATCAGGGGGCGGACCGACACCGGGGAGCTAGACGAGAGCCTCTACGAGCTGGTCGGGTCCGCCCTCGTCGAGCTGCTGGAGACGCCTCGCATCGCAGTGGGCCGGGACTGCCGCCCCAGCTCGCCGGGGTTCTTCGAAGCCCTGGCCAGGGGGATCACCGAGGCAGGGAGCGACGTCGTCGACCTCGGCGAGGTGCCCACCGACGCCGTCTACTACTACTCCGGGGCCCGGGGGGTCCCTGGGGCGATGATCACCGCCTCCCACAACCCCCCGCAGTACAACGGTCTCAAACTGTGCCGGGCGGGAGCGGTGCCGATCGGCGCCGACACCGGTCTCGAGTTCATCAAGGAGAAGGTGGAGAACGGGGTGAGGAGGATCGCCCCGGGCACCGGCTCGGTGACCGAGGCCGATGTCGTCGACGACTTCGTGACCCATCTCCTCAACACCACCGGCGCCGAGGAGATCGGGCCGCTTCGGGTGGCGGTAGACGGGGGGAACGGCATGGCCGGTGTCGCCCTGGAGAAGGTGTTCGCCAACATCGCCGCCGAGCTGGAGGGGTTATACATCGAGCCCGACGGGACCTTCCCCAACCACCCCGCCGACCCGCTCGTCCCCGAGAACCTCTCCGATCTAACCGCTCTGGTCGCCGAGGGCGGCTACGACCTGGGGGTGGCTTTCGATGGCGACGCCGACCGGGCCTTCTTTCTCGACGACCAGGCCCGACTGCTCAGCGGAAGCACCGTCACCTCGCTCATCGCCCGCAGTCTCCTCGCCGACTTCCCCGGCTCGGCGGTGGTGCACAACCTGATCACCTCCAAGGCCGTGCCCGAGATCGTCAGCGAAGCCGGAGGCACCCCGGTGCGGACCCGGGTCGGCCACAGCTTCATCAAGCAGGTGATGGCCGACACCGACGCAGTCTTCGGCGGCGAGCACAGCGGCCACTACTACTTCAGGGACAACTTCAGGGCCGACTCGGGGATGATGGCCATGCTGGTGCTGATGAGGGTGCTCACCGAGGCCGGGATGCCGATGTCCCGGCTCCGCAAGGAGGTGGAGCGCTACTCCACCTCCGGAGAGATCAACTTCGAGGTTACGGATCAGGAGGCGGCGCTGGCCCGGGTCGAGCAGGCTTTCGCCCACGGTGATATCGACCATCTCGACGGTCTCACCGTCGACCTAGGAGACTCCTGGTTCAATCTCCGTCCCTCCAACACCGAGCCGCTGCTGCGCCTGAACGTCGAGGCGGGAAGTGCGGAGAGGGTGGACGAATTGGTCGCAGAGGTGAGACAGGTGGTGGAGGAGGCCTGATGGCTCTCATCGACGACACCCTGGCCAGGATCCTGGTCTGCCCGCTGGACAAGGGCAGCCTGACCCAGGACGAGGCCGCATCCCGTCTCGTCTGTTCCGAATGCGGGCGCCGCTACCCGGTCCGGGACGGCATCCCGATAATGCTCGTCGACGAGGCGGAGGTATCGGCCGATGACTGACATGCTCGCCCAGATCAGGGATCTCTCCGCTCAGCTTGGCTGGGCCGCCGCGGCCGACGCCCCTTCCATCGGCACCCACTCCGAGGTCCTCTGCGTCGGGATGGGGGGCTCCGGCATCTC
>CAZAHX010000088.1:0-7557 GCA_964485005.1 uncultured Acidimicrobiaceae bacterium
ATGATGAACACGCCCTTCTCGGTCATGATCGGGAAGTCGCCGAGGAAGACCTGCTGCTCCTTGATCTCGCCGGTTCCCTTGTTCATGAAGCGGGCGGTGACGAACATGGGCCGGGCGAAGTTGGCATCGCGCTCCCGCGCCTCCTCAAGAGTCATCTGGGGGTCGCCGAAGCGGTGGTCGGTGAGCTCGAGCGCCAGTGAGCCGGTGAAGTCCTCGATGGGACTTATCTCTTCGAATATCTCACGCAGGCCCTCGTCGAGGAACCAGTCGAATGATTCGTGTTGTACGGCCAGCAGGTCGGGGAGGGGTAGGACTTCGGGGATTTTTCCAAACGAGAAGCGCTCAGCGACGCGTGAGGGCAAGGGGGTCCTCCTGGAGGTGCAATTGGGCGGGGTAACGCAAGAAAGGACATGCTAACACACGCGCGAGCATGTCCCCAATCGAAATATTCACTTCGTGCCAGACCCGCAGTCTGATGACGACAGGTCGACCCGCGAGGCCGGAACCTCGAGACCCATCCTATCGCAGAAAGCCAAAAGGCGTCAAGGGTCATCCCATGGCGAGGTCTTTCTGACAGCGACGCGTTGGCCGTACGATCGGGCCCTCGTGGCGAGACATCGTGCAGACCAAGCCGGGTGGATCTGGGCCGGCGTCGCCCTTCTGGTCCTCCTGGGAACGGCCGGCTCGGCCTGGGCCGACCACGTCTCCGACGAAGGTCAAACCGTGGCGGAGAACGTCTGGTTCGACGGCACCGACATGTCGAGGATGAGCGCCGAACAGGCGACGGAGCGGGTGGTCGAGCGGGAGGAGGAGGTCCTGACCACCGAGGTGGGAATCGCCACCGTCGACGGCCAGCTCGTCCTTCCCGCCGGGGAGCTCGGATTCGCCTACGACAACGATGCCGCTCTCGAGGCGATTCTCTCGACCCGACACCGCGGCGGACCGGTCGAGGAACTGGCCGACTTCCTCTCGGGTCCGTTCCAGCCAGAGAGCGTGGGGGACTTCATCACCTTCGACGAAGAGACTGCCTTCTCCCGACTCTCCGAGGATCCCCGCATGGTGCTCCAGGAGCCGGTGGAGCCGAGCATCGGGATCCAGACCGGAGCGCTCGTGGTCACCCCCGGGAACCCCGGGCGTCAGGTGGACCTGCGTCAACTGATCCGCCGCCTCGCCTTGGTCGACGTGAGCTCGGGACCAGTGGGCATCGACGCCGGACAGCGCTCGATCCCGCCGACGGTCAGCGACGAAGCCGCCACTATCGCCGCCGAGCAGCTCAACTCGGTCACCGACGGCGGGGTCGACATCATGGTGGGTACGGCGAACGTCTGGATCTCAGCGCCGCAGCTGCGGGAGCACATCACCGCCGAGCCGGCTGCGGGAACGGTGACGGTGAGCTTCGATACGACCGCATTCCACGAGCGGCTCGAGCAAATGCTCCCCGAGCCGGTGGCTCCCTTCCGACCGCCCCAGTTCGACGTCAACGGGAGTGCGGTCGAAGTCGTGGCCACAGGAGAGATCCCGCCGGTGTGCTGCGAGCACCAATCGGTGCAGGATGCGGTCGACTCGATGATGTCCGGCGCCTCCGGCCCTCATCGGGTTGAACCGCGCCCCAGCGAGGACCCGCGTCACGTCGCCTGGGCGATGGGTACCGACGTCAAGGAGAAGGTCGCCGAATTCACCACCCGCCACGGCTGCTGTGAGGCTCGGGTGACCAACATCCATCGCATCGCCGACATCGTCAGGGGGGCCTATCTGCTCCCCGGTGAGACCATCTCACTCAACGAGTATGTCGGGCCGCGGACTCGTGCCAAGGGATTCGTCGCTGCCGGAGCGATTCGCTTCGGACGGCTCAACCCGGAGGTTGGAGGGGGAGTGTCCCAGTTCGCCACCACCATCTTCAATGCCGCCTACTTCGCCGGGCTGGAGCTGGTCGAGTATCGGAGTCACTCCCTCTACTTCGACCGCTACCCCTTCGGCCGGGAGGCCACGATCTCCAACCCCCAGCCGGATCTGGTGTTCGGGAACACCACCGACTATCCCGTCCTCTTCTGGACCTCTTACACCGGGTCCTCGATCACGGTGAGCGTCTACTCCACCGAACACATCGAGGTCGATGAGCTCGACCAGAGGGTGTCTCGGCGCAACCTGTGCCGGCACGTCGAGACCGACCGGCAGCGCACCTATCCCGACGGCGGGGTCATCGTCGACACCATCATCGCCGACTACCGCCCCGCCGAAGGGATCGACTGCAACGGGAACGAGATACCTATCCCGCCGGGTGCCTGACCACCCTCAGGCGTTAGTGAGTAGAGAGTCGAGTGTCCGGCGGCCGATGTATCCCATCGTCGGGTTGTCGGCCGAGCTCGCGAGGTAGGCCAGCCCCAGCGAAAGCGCCCATCCCCTCGCCCTACGCCAGCAGGCCTCCTCTATCTCTCCGTATGGCTCGCCAAACCGATCCAGGTGGCGTCCCCCGAGAACGGTCCACATGGCAGACAGGTCGGTGGCCGGGTCCCCGGAAGTAATGTCCCCGAAGTCGACCACGCCACTGATGCGTCCGGAGGAGACGATGACATTCCCCGGGTGGAGATCGCCGTGCAGCCAGATCGGCGGTCCGTCGTACCCGGGCGCGTTCAATGCATCGTCCCAGCAGGCATAGGCGGCCTGCGAATCGATCACCGACCCCAACTGCTCGATCCTCTCCCGGGTGGCCTCATCACGGGTGGCGAGGGGCACACCCCGATAGGGGTTTGGCGGGGCATCCTCCGCCGCCGGCCGATGGAGGGCGACGAGAAAGCCACCCAAGTCGGGAGCGATCTGTCGCGGGTCGACGTCCAGGGTGGCTGAGGCCGGCACGCCCGGGATCCAGGGGACGATGGTCCACGGCCACGGATAACCCTCTCCGGGTTCACCCACCACGGCGGGAACCGGGACGGGGAGTGTCAGTGTGGGAGACAGGACCGGAAGCCAGCGCGTCTCGTTACGTAACAGCTCGACGGCAACCTCTCGTCGCGGGAACCTCCCCAACCACCGATCGCCCAGCCGGAAGAGGAAGTTGTCCCATCCCTGGGCCAGTGGGGTGATGTCCGCATCGGCGAGCTCGGGAACCTGGGTGGCGAGGAGACGTCTCACTCGATCGACGCTCAAGTCGACCTCGGCGGGGGGCATGCCGCCCAGCGACATAATCAGCCTCTCCCCCCGGCGAGCATCCCCGCGTAGCGGCTCGTCCTGAGCCGGGCCATCGCGGCCACGCCGACGGCAGGGCCCAGCGCCAGGATCGGAAAGGCCCAGCGCCAGCCGAGCGACCCGGCGAGGGCGGGGACGAGTCGAATGGTGACCAGGGTGAGGAGAAATCCGACGGCGGTCTGCAGGGTGAGCGCGGTGCCCCGGGTCTCGTCTGCAGCAGTCTCGGTGACCATGGTGGAGAACTGGGCGCTGTCGGCCACCACGGCGGCGCCCCACACGAGCATCACCGGGATAACGAGCAGCGGCGAGGCGCCGAAGAGGACGGGGGTGAGAAGGGCACACCCACCCGAGATCACCATGGCACCGCCGGCGACGGCGGTCCTCCCCACCCGGTCGGCGAGGAGGCCGGCCCACCACGAGCCCAGCCCGCCCACCGCGATGACCGCGAACGTGAGGATCGACACCGACCCGTAGCTCCTCCCCGCGGCCTCCGCCGAGGCGGCGAGGAAGACGGCCGCCCAGGTCCACATGGCGTAGAGCTCCCACATGTGTCCCAGGTACCCGTAGGTGGAGAGCCGCACCCCCCGGTTTCGGGCGACCACCGCCACCTGGTTCCACCGGAATTTCTGGCTGGGGACGTCATGCGGGCCATCTCCGACCCGGAACATGAGGAGTGCCGACATGAACGTGAGAATGGAGGCGGTGACCACCACGCCCTGCCACTCGAGCCCCAGGCCCCGGATGAGATGGGGCGACGCGGAGCCAACGGTGAGCGCGCCCACCAACACCCCCAGCGCCATGCCTCTCCCGGTCTTGAACCAGCCGGCCATGACCTTGAG
Source organism: uncultured Acidimicrobiaceae bacterium (assembly GCA_964485005.1). GTDB lineage: Bacteria > Actinomycetota > Acidimicrobiia > Spongiisociales > ZC4RG35 > JAHWLC01. The sequence continues at coordinate 4,023 of CAZAHX010000088.1, forward strand.
CCCCGATGGGTAGACGCCGGCGAGGAACAGCCCGGTGAGGAAGCGAAGCCCCAAGGCGACATCGACGGTCTCAGGCCCCATTCCCAGCAGCCCCAGGTTGACCAGCGCACCGAGGACCGCGCTGATCGAGAACAATCTTCGACCGGGGATGACATCAGCCAGGTTGAGCGCCGAGGAGAGCAGCGCTCCGACGACGAAACCGATCTGGACGGCCAGGGTGAGCCCGGCCACCTGCCCCACGGTGAGATTCCAGCTCGCCTGGAGTTGGGGGGCCACTGCGGTGGCGGAGAACCAGAGGCTGAGGGCGAAGAGCTGGCCCACGGCGATTACGGCCAGCGCTCGCCGACGCGCCGCCACGCTCTCCCCGGTCAATGGAGGGCGGTCACCACTGCCGAGGCCCCCTCCTCGATCACCGGATCGTCGCCGTAACCGAAGAAGTCAAGAAGAAAGAGGGCGAGCGCGAAGATGACGGCCGCCAGGAGGAACCCCAGAAGCCATGCGGGAACTGGTCTCTTCTGTTGCTGCACCACGTCATTCTCCCTCGCCGGTCCCGCCACGCGAAAAGACCCCGGCTTCGGCCGGGGCCCTTTCTACTCGAATTGCGTCGGTCAGCCGGTCAGGGCCTTGGTCGAGGAACCGACCTCGATCTTGCGGGCCTTCGCCGACTCGATGACCGGGATTACCACGGTGAGGACACCATGGTCATAACCGGCCTCGATGTTCTCGGTGTCGAGACCCTCGCCCAGGAAGAACTGGCGGGAGAATGTCCCCACGGGACGCTCGTGCAGGATGACCTGCTCGTTGTCCTCCCGATCCCACTTCCGCTCGGCGGTGATCGTCAGAGAGGTGTTCTCGACCTCCAGATCGATCGACTCCGAGTCGATGCCCGGGAGGTCTATGTGCAAGTAGAACTTGCCGTCCCGGCGGTAGGCGTCAACCGGCATATAGCTGGTCTTCGGCAGCTGCCACAGCTGACGTGTCATCCGATCGAATTCATTGACTGGGTCAAAGCGCATTAGCATTGTTTTGTCTCCTTGATAGTTAGCGTTATTTTGTATTGTCTTTTTTAGTATGACAGGTTGTACTTGATAAGTCAAATGTCAGATTTATTTGGCCCCAGGCTGTCAGCACTCCAGGTCGGCAAGCCCCCGGTGAGGGTCCTACCCTTGCCTTCGTGGCGAAGAGAGACGCATCCAAGACCATCGGATGGCGCGAATGGGTGCAACTACCCGATCTCGGGGTCGAGGAGATAAAGGCCAAGGTCGACACAGGGGCGGACAATTCCTCGCTCCACGCCTTCGACTTGGAGCGGTTCGAGGAGGATGGAGTCCCCATGGTCCGCTTCCAGATCCATCCCCGTCAGCGCAAGCGCAAGCCCAGCATCGAGTGTGTTGCCGAAGTGGTCCAGGAGCGTCTGGTGAAGAACCCGGGGGGCCGGGCCGAGATGCGACCCGTCATCAGGACCACACTGGCAATCGGAGGCGAGAAGCTCGACGCGCTAGTCAACCTGACCACACGCGACGAGATGACCTTCCGCATGCTGTTGGGGCGGCGCACGGTGAGGGGACGCTTCCTGATCGATCCCGGACGCAGCTACGTGGGCGGGCGGCCGACGAGAATGGAGGGGTCATGAAGATCGCCATCCTCTCCCGCAGCACCAGTCTCTACTCGACCTCGCGGTTGAAGCAGGCCGCGTCGCAGCGGGGCCACGAAGTGAGGGTGGTCGACTATCTGCGCTGCTACATGGACATCACCGCACGCCGGCCCAAGGTGCTGCTTCGAGGAGAGGAGGTCGAGACCGACGCGGTGATCCCTCGGATCGGAGCCACTTACACCTTCTATGGAGCGGCCGTGGTGCGTCAGTTCGAGATGGCAGACATCTTCACCCTCAACAGCTCGGACGGGATCAGCCGCTCGAGGGACAAGCTGAGGTCGTTGCAACTGCTCTCCCGAGCCGGAGTGGGTCTCCCCACCACCAGCTTCGCCCATGCCACGCAGGACATAACCGGGCTGCTCGAGGTGGTGGGAGGGCCACCAGTCGTCGTCAAGCTGCTCGAGGGAACCCAGGGCATCGGGGTGGTCCTCGCCGAGACCAAGAAGGCGGCCGAATCGGTGATCGGAGCCTTCCGCCAGCTCGACGCCAACATCCTGGTGCAGCAGTTCATCAAGGAGGCGGCAGGTGCCGACATCAGGGCCTTCGTGGTCGGGGGCAAGGTGGTGGCCGCCATGAAGCGCATCGGCGCCCCCGGCGACTTCCGGTCGAACCTGCATCGGGGTGGGAGCGCCGAAGTCATCAAGCTCTCCGCCAAGGAAAGGGCCACCGCGGTGCGCGCCGCCAAGACCATGGGGTTGAGCGTGGCCGGGGTGGACATGCTTCGGTCAGAGGAAGGCCCCCTCGTCCTCGAAGTGAACTCCTCTCCCGGTCTCGAGGGGATAGAGGAAGTGACCGGGCTCGACATCGCCGATGTCATCATCGAGTACATCGAAGACAACGCCGGTGCCTGATCCCAACCGGGAGATTCGGGTAGGGGACGTCACCGTCCCCCCCGGCCGCAAAGTCCAGATCGAACTCCCCTTCGCCAGGGTGATCACCGGCGCCACCGAGTCGCTTCCGGTGGTGGTCATCAACGGCAGGACCGCAGGCCCGGTGATCTGGCTGTCGGCCGCAATCCATGGCGACGAGCTCAACGGGATCCAGGTCATCCGTCAGGTCCTGCGCACCCTGGACGCCAAGAGCGTCCGTGGCGCGGTCATCGCCGCACCCATCGTCAATCCATTGGGCTTCCTCCTGGAATCGCGTTACCTACCCGACCGCCGTGATCTCAACCGGCATTTCCCCGGCTCGAAACGCGGCTCCACGGCCTCGAGGCTCGCCCATCTCTTCATGACCGAGGTCGTCAGCCAGTGCTCGGTGGGGATCGACTTGCACACTGCCACTCATCACCGGGTGAACTTCCCCCAACTCCGCGCCGACATCGACGACCCGGCCACCCTCGAGCTGGCAAGGGCGTTCGGCGCCCCGTTCACCATCAAGTCCCGGGCCCGGGACGGGTCCCTGCGCCAGGCCGCCGCCGACCTGGGGAAGACCGTCCTCCTCTACGAGGCCGGGCAGGCCCACCGCTTCGACGACGACGCCGTCGAAGCTGGCTATTCCGGGGTGATGCGGACCCTCCGTCGCTTGAACATGGTCGACGCCCGGCTTCCCCGGGCCCAGCCCACCACTCTCATCCGTCGCACGCGATGGGTGCGGGCCCGTCGTGGCGGGATAGTCGAGTTGCAGGCGAAGTTGGGGCAGAGAGTCAAGGAAGGCGAGATGATTGCCTCCATCTCCGATGCCTTCGGGAACCGGGCTACCGGGGTCAAGGCCACACAAACCGGGTGGGTGATCGCGAGCACGGTTCGTCCCCTGGTGAATTTGGGCGACGCCCTGGTCCACATCGCGACCGAGGAGGGCCCCGACATCGACGAGCCCGCCGAGCGCTAGCTCGCCTTCTGGATCTCCTCCAGCCAGCGGCGCCGGATGGCCCTCCGTTCT
>CAZAHX010000089.1:0-7538 GCA_964485005.1 uncultured Acidimicrobiaceae bacterium
CCTCGAGATTTCTCGAGGCGGTTAGTCCCATATATGGGACTAACTACCGGAGGTTTCACGAGCCTGTCACCCAATACCGGTCCCGGCTCCGTCACACGACCATGATCACCGTCACGGGTGTGATGAACAACGAGGAGCTCTACCGCCTCCACGCCACCGAGCTGACCAGGTACGCCACCGGGCTGGTCGGCCCTTTTGACGCGACCGACGTGGTCACCGACGCTTGCATCAAGGCGTTTGAGTCGCGCAACTGGCATGAGGTCTCCAATCGGCGGGCCTACCTGTACAAGACGGTGCTGTCGGTGGCCAACGACCATCACCGCCGCTCCATGGCCCGACGGCTTCGTGAGATCAAGACCGCCACTCCGGAGTCGGTTCCCGCTCGGGAGATCGACGTCGACGTGCTCGAGGCGGTGAACCGGCTCTCGGTGCAGCAACGCGCCGCGGTGTACCTCACCTATTGGGAGGACCTCACTCCCGATCACGTCGCGGAGCGGATGGGGGTGTCTGTGGGATCGGTGAAGCGCCATCTGGCGCGGGCCAGGAAGCGACTCGGGGAGATGTTGACATGAGCGACGAAATGGATCGCAGGATGAGAGAACTGATGGGTCGCATGGTCGACATGGCCCCGGAGGCCCCGCCCTTCCCCGAGGAGACCGTGACCCTGAGCCCTGCCCCGGCCCGGCGTTCGATGCGGCCCGCACTCGTCTTCGCCACTGCCGCGGCCGCAGTACTCCTGGTGGCGCTTCCGCTCCTCCTCTTCCAAGGTGATGGCGGTGTCGATCCGGCAGTGACCACCGTGCCGGTGCCGATTCCGACGACCACGGTCCCCGACACCGGGACTACCGAGGTACCCGAGGCACAAGTGACGATGCCGGTTGTGGTGTATCTCACCCAGGATCCGGAGAACAGCTTCCGGGGCAACCCGGCCCTGGTCCCGGTGGCGACTCTGGGGAGCGCCCCCGAGGGTCAGCCCGCTTCGCTTGCCGCCCTGCGGGCGTTGCTCGACCCGGGTCTCGTCCCACCCCCCGGTCTGGAGACTGTCATCCCCGACGGGGTCGAGGTCTTGGGCGTAACCGAGGACGGCGACTCGATCGTGGTCGACATGAATGAGGCTTTCCTCACCGGCACGGCGGGTCTCCTCGGCGACATCACCATGCTCAACCAGCTGATCTACACCGCCACCCAGGGCAACCCGGAGGTGGGCGTGGTCTTCACCGTCGAAGGTCAGGCACCGGGGCCTTACGGCTCGGAAGGCATCCTCCTCGACGCCCCCCAAACACGAGACTGTTGCCTGGATTCCCTCAACTCGGTGATCGTCACCACGCCGGTGGGCCCGGAGAGCACCGAGATCTCGGGCGTCGCCAGAGTCTTCGAGGCCACCGTGGCCTACGAGATCCGGAACGCCGCCGGCGAGGTCGTGGAGGACGGAACCACCGAGACTGGCTGTGGCGGCTGCTGGGGCGAGTTCACCATCGACCTCGACCCGGCGCTGCTGGAGCCGGGCGGTGAGGTTCGTGTGTTCTGGCACTCTCCGGAGGACGGCGAGCCCGCCGATGTGGTAACCATCCCCATCCCGGAATCGGAGGACGGGCTCTGGGACGTGACGCCGTAGTCGAGCGTGAGCAGCTGTGGTCGATATTCGACCACAGCTGCTCACACATGGGTCACAACTAGGGCTGGGTGGGCACCACGCAGGACTCGTATGTGGCCGATCCGACATCGCTGTCGAACACCTCTGGGGCATGGACCGTGGTCCCATCCTCACTCGTGGTGAGGAAGCGGATCAGACCCCGGTAGACCCCGTCGGCGTACGCCTGCTGACCCACGCCGCTGGCAAGGATGCGCTCCTCGGCTGCTTCCGAGATGTAGAGACCCTCGACGATGACGGTCGGCTGCTCGCCACGGCGGAGCACGCCGTAGAAGTCGGTCCCGTCGGCCTCGACCCTGGTGCGCGGGCCGGTTATCTGTGCCGCCCCGAACTCGTTGCCCAACTCGGCAAGGCTTCGCACCAGTTCCTCGTGAATCAGCGAGGCGAGCCGGTCGGAGCCTGATGCCGCCACCGAGTAGAAGACATCGGTGCCAGGCGTGGGCGAGACCACCCCGGGTCGGGAGTTGTTGTGGATGGAGACGAATGCGTCGGCACCCACCTGGTTGGCGATCCCTATCCGATAGGCCAAAGCGAGCTCGATGTCACCGTCGAGCGGCGATTCGGGAGCGCGGGTCATCCACACCTGTCCTACCGCCGGGTAGTCGGAGCCGGACCTGATCCGTCCCGTCTCCCAATCGATGGAGTGTGCGTGGGTAAGCCGGTCACGGAGCCGGTCGGCGATCTCCAGGTTGACGTCAGACTCCGTAGCCCCGGTGGGTCCTTTAGCCCCCAGGTCGCGGCCCCCGTGTCCGGGGTCGACGACGATGACCGCAGAGGAGAGGTCGAACTCGGGTCCCGGCTGGCCGTTCGGGCTCGATCTCGGGACGGTGGTCACGTCGGCTTGGTTCATCCATCCTTCTCTGCCGCAGGTATCGACCACCCGGTACCAGGACCCGCTCACCTCGAGGATCGGGAACACCAGGCCTTCGTGGGCAGTGAGGGTCAGCGGGCCGGCGGCGCTCTCGTGCAGACCCGCTCCGCCTTCGGGAGCGAGCGCCAGAGCCGGAGGTTGTGACGTCACCGCCGTTGTGGTCGCCGAGGCCGTGGTAGTGGTGGTAGGGGAGGCGTCCTCCGTCACGGGGCCACAGCCGCCGACGAGCACCGACAGGCAGAGCAGAGCGGTCAGACGTTTTCTGGTCAACGGTGGACTCGGGTCGGGGCTTATCGAGGCTAAACCGGGCAAACGTCTAGGCCAGCTCAGGGATCACCTTCTCTGCGAACAGCTCGAGGCTGGAGTGGTCGTAGGCTGCGTCGGGGAAGTAGACGATGGCGTAGCCCATCCCGGCGGCATCCCATTCGTCGAGTCGCTCGGCGATCTGGGTCGGGGTCCCTGACATCCTGTCGTAGATCCCGGTAGTTCGCTCCGCCTCCTTCTCGGACACCCGGTCGAGGAGATGGCTTCGCAGCCACTGCTTCTTCTCCTCCACTTCAGCCTCGGTCTCGGCACACAGCAACATGTAGTTGGAGGAACGGGTGATCGCATCGAAGTCGGTGCCCAGGTCTCGGCAATGGCCCTCGAGAACCTCGGACTTGTGTTTGAACTGGCCGAGATCCATGTTGGCGAAGTTGGTGTACGCGGCATGCTCGGCCGCAATGTTCAAGGTGATCTGCTCCCCGCCCCCGGCAATCCATAGCGGTATGTGCGGCTGCTGAACCGGCTTCGGCTGGCAGATGCCACCCTCGAGTTGGTAGTGCTTCCCCGCATAGTCCACGACGTCCTCGGTCCACATCGCCTTCATGATCTCCACGCCCTCGCGGAGCATCCCGAGACGGCCGGCAGGGGAGAGAAACGGGTAGCCGTACCCATCGTGCTCGTCCTCGTACCAGCCGGCGCCGATCCCCATCTCGAGCCGCCCACCCGATATGACGTCGATGGAGGCCGCCACCTTCGCCAGGTAGGAGGGAGGGCGATAGGTGTTGCAGGTGCACATCTGCCCGAGGCGAACCGAATCGGTGGCCGCGCCGAGCGCGGCCATCAGGGTCCAGGCCTCGTAGGTCGCCTCCTGGGTCGGCTCGGGCACGGTGTGGAAGTGGTCGTAGACCCACAGCGACTCGTATCCGAGTTCCTCGATCCTGAGGGCAACTCCCAACATGGTCTGCCAGTGCTCTTCGACGTCGATGCCGGCGAGGTCGAGACGCCACCCTTGGGGTACGAATGCTCCGAATCTCATGTCGACGACGATAGGCCGCCAAAGAGCCTGACAATGGGGCCACGACCAACCAGGAGGAGCAGATGACGATCGGAGAGGCGTTGGTAGCGTCGGCTCGGGTGCCCACCGTCTTCCAGCTCAGCGACCGCTTCGTGACGGAGCTCTGCGAGCTCAACCCCACCCTGGCCACCGCGTTGGGCGTGCCCGGGCTCGATCATCGCTGGGGAGAGGGGTTTGGCATGGACGGGGTGGAGGCCACGGTCGCGTTGCAGAGAGGGTTCCGCCGTCTGCTGGAGCCTCATCTCGACGCGACCGAGCCTCGAGATCGTCTCGCGGCGCGGGTGGCGGCTAGATCGATGGACGAGGCCCTCGACTCACACGAGGCGGGGGACCACTTCAGGGATCTGCGACACCTCGGATGCTCCTTCCACCGCATCCGCTCCATCTTCGACGTGATGCCCACCGCGACCAGCGAGCAATGGGGGAACATCGTCAGCCGGCTGCAGACCCTCGACGAGCCGCTCGGCGACTATCGCCGCCTGCTCGCCGAGGGCATCGACCGCGGCATCACGGTGGCCCGCCGGCAAGTGACGTCGATCATCGGGCAAGCGGACGAGCTGGCCGGAGAGGCTTCGGCCTTCAACGTCCTCCTCGACAAGGCCGAGGCGACGAGCCATCGCACCTCCGCTCTCGATGGCGCCATCGAACATGCCCGAGCCTCGGTCGCAGAGTTCGGCGAGTGGCTGGCCGCCTCCTATCTGCCGCACGCCGGAGCCGACGATGCTGCGGGAGAGGAGACCTACCGGCGGATGGCCGATCGCCTGGTCGGCATGGAGGTCCACCCCGATCAGGCCTACTCCTGGGGTTGGGGCGAATTTCACCGGCTCCATGAGGAGATGTCGGAGGTCGGGGAGCAGATCCTCCCGGGCGCCGGGCTGGTCGGGGTCACCGAGTTCCTGGAGACCGATCCCGGCGGTCTCGCCTACTCCACGGAAGAACTGGTGGAAGTGGTGGAGCGCATCCTCACCGAAGCCGTGGACGATCTCTCCGGGAAGCACTTCGAGGTCCCCGATCTGATCCGACCACTCACCGTCCAGATCAGTCCGCCCGGTGGGCCCCTCGGGGTCTACTACCTGCGCCCCTCCGAGGACTTCACCCGGCCCGGCGGTGTCTGGTACTCGATCGGCGACCAGATCGAGTTCCCCATGTACCAGCACGTCTCCACCGCCTATCACGAGGGTTTCCCGGGCCACCATCTCCAGATCGCCACCGCGATGTATCACCGTGACAGGCTGAGCCGGGTGCAGCGCAACCTGATCTTCTACCCGGGGTACTCCGAAGGCTGGGCGATGTACGCCGAGGTACTCATGGGCGAGCTCGGCTATCTCGAAGACCCGAGACACCACTTCGGGATGCTGGCCAAGCAGATGTATCGGGCCTCGAGGGTGGTGGTCGACATCGGTCTCCATCTCCAGAAGCCGATCGCGGCCACCTCGCCGATCGACCCGGGAGATGACTGGAGCTTCGATAACGCCGTGGAGTTCATGAGGGTCTACGGGTTCCGCACTCCGGCTCAGGCAGAGGCTGAGGTGCTCCGCTACCTGGGCTGGCCGGGACAGGCCATCTCCTACAAGGTGGGGGAGCGGGAGATTCTCTCCATCCGTGAACAGGCGAGAAGTCGTCTCGGTGAGGACTTCGACCTCAAGACGTTCCATGCCGAGATGATCGAGCACGGGCCCATGGGTCTCGACCTACTCAGGGAGACGGTGCTGGGCCGGTAGTGACATGAGCACGCCCAGCCGTTAGGCTGTTCGGCAGAAACGCTCATCTAGAGCGGCCGAGGGACAGGCCCTGCGACGCCGCGGCAACCGACCACAACGGGCACGGTGCCAATGCCTGGATTCGATGAGTGACCTGAGCTTGCAGCTCGTGGTGCTCTCAAGCGTTTCGGAAGAGACAAAGGAGAACGCCCATGAGTGGCCAAGCATCATCGTCATCCCCTTCAACCTCCTACATCGACGCCCTGGCCCGCGGGGTGGTCATCTTCGACGGGGCCACCGGGACCAACCTCCAGGCCATCGGTCTCACCGCCGACGACTTCGGTGGGCCGGACCTGGAAGGTTGCAACGAGCTGCTCAACCTGACCCGGCCCGACGTGATCCGCGAGCTCCATCGCAGCTTCCTCGAGGTTGGCGTTGACGTCGTGGAGACCAACACCTTCGGGGCCTTCGCCATCCCGCTCGCCGAGTACGGCCTTGACGACCAGGCCTACGAGATCGCCGCCGCCGGGGCGTCGCTGGCCCGGGAGGCGGTGTCGGAGCTCACCGAGGGGCGACCGCGTTTCGTCGCCGGCTCGCTGGGCCCGGGCACCAAGTTCGCCACTCTCGGCCAGGTCACCTATCCCGAACTCGTCGATGCCTACGAGATCGCCGCCGCCGGTCTGCTCGACGGTGGGGTCGACCTCTTCATCATCGAGACCCAGTTCGACCTGCTCGGCGCCAAGGCAGCGGTGGAGGGCGCCCGCCGGGCCATGGCCAGCCGCTCCGAGGAGATCCCCGTCCAGGTGCAAGTGACCATAGAGCTCACGGGTCGGATGCTGCCCGGGACCGAGATCGGCGCCGCCCTCACCTCCCTGGCCGCCATCCGCCCCGACGTCATCGGTCTCAACTGCGCCACCGGCCCCGCCGAGATGTGGGAGCCGCTCCGCCACCTCAGCCGGCACTCCCCGGTCCCGGTCTCCGCGATCCCCAATGCCGGGCTTCCCTCGGTGGTCGACGGTGAGATGGTCTACGACCTCTCCCCGGACGGGCTCGCTGAGCATCTCTCCGACTTCGTCACCGAGCTCGGGGTCGGCGTGGTCGGAGGCTGCTGTGGAACCACCCCGGAGCATCTCGAGGCGGTGGTGGAGGCTCTCCGTCCGGCCACGCCCAAGTCGAGGCCACCGGCGCCGGTGGCCGCGGTGTCCTCGATCTACAGCCAGGTTCCACTGGACCAGGACACCTCGTTCCTCATCATCGGGGAGCGGGCCAACACCAACGGGTCGAAAGAGTTCCGCGAGGCGCTCCTCGCAGACGACATCGAGGCGTGCGTCGAGGTTGGCCGGTCCCAGATCGCCGAAGGGGCGCATGTCGTCGACCTCTGTGTCGACTACGTGGGTCGGGACGGGGTGGCCGACATGCAACGGCTGGCGGCGGCATTCGCTACCGACGTGGCGGTCCCCGTCGTCCTCGATTCCACCGAGCCGGAGGTGATGGAGGCAGGTCTGCATCAGCTTGGCGGTCGCTGCGTCCTCAACAGCGCCAACCTCGAGGATGGTGACGGCGAAGGCTCCCGGGTCGACCGTGTCCTCTCCCTGGCGCGCAATTATGGCGCCGCCGTCATCTGCCTGCTCATCGATGAGGAGGGCCAGGCGAGGACCGTGGAGTGGAAGATGAGGGTTGCCCACCGAATCCATGATCTGGCCGTGGGCCGCTACGGGCTCGACCCCTCAGATCTGATCTTCGACCCGCTCACCTTCCCTCTCACCACAGGGGGCGAAGAGCTGCGCCGGGACGCCATGGCAACCCTGGAGGCAATCCGTCGGATCAAAGCGGAGCTGCCCGGCACCCGTACTGTGCTCGGCGTCTCCAACGTCTCCTTCGGGCTCAACCCGGCGGCCCGGCGGGTCATCAACTCGGTGTTCCTCCACGAGGCGGTGGAGGCTGGGCTCGACGCCGCCATCGTCCACGCCGGCAAGA
>CAZAHX010000090.1:0-7532 GCA_964485005.1 uncultured Acidimicrobiaceae bacterium
GAAGAGCCCCGGGGTTAACCTCCCGGGGCTCTCTCTATGGACTATCCAGAAGCAGTCTCATACCTCGACCGGCACATCGGGCTGGGCGTCACCCTCGGTTTGGCGAAGATTGAAGGGCTTCTCGACGACATGGGCAATCCCCATGAGGGATACCCGATCATCCACGTTGCGGGGACCAACGGGAAGACCTCCACCGCCCGGCTCGCCACCCTCATCGTGGTGGCCCACGGGCTCACCACCGGCACCTACACCTCGCCTCATCTCCAGAAGGTGGAGGAGCGGCTGGCAGTCAACGGGAGGCACGCCACCCCCGAGGAATTCGCCCTCGCCATAACCGATGTCGCCGCCTTCGCCGATCTCAGGGAGGGGAGGGGTCTCGAGGGCCATAGCTATTTCGAGCTGACCACCGCCGGAGCCTTCGCCTTCTTCGCCGACCAGGCCGTGAATGCCGCCGTGCTCGAGGTGGGTCTAGGCGGGCGGCTCGACGCCACCAATGTCGTCGAAGCCGAGGTTTGTGTCGTCACCTCGATCGGCGTCGACCACACCGAGTATCTCGGGAAGGACATCGCCGGCATCGCCCGGGAGAAGCTGGCCATCGCCAGCCCTTCCTCGATCCTGGTCACCGGGCCCCTCCCCGATGCCGCCCTCACCGAAGCCCGGGCCAAGGCCCGGGAGCTCGGCATCCACCATCGGCGCTACGGGGACGACTTCCGCGTAGGCAACGCCGAGCGGGGGGTAGGAGGATGGCTGGTCAGCATCGAAGGGGCGGAGACCACATACGAGGAGCTGTTCCTCCCGGTCCACGGTCGCTACCAGCTCACCAACCTCGCCGTCGCCGTCGCCGCCGCCGAGGCGCTGTTGGGCCGCAAGCTCGACGACGATGCCGTGAGAAAGGCGGCCGCCGCGGCGACCATGCCGGGCCGGATGGAGCCCCTCGCCACATCGCCCCTGGTGATGGTGGACGGCGCTCACAATGCAGACGGCGTGGCCACTCTGGTCGAGTCGCTCCGAGAGGAGTTCCCCTCCATCCGCTGGCAGTTGCTCATCGGTGTGATGGGCGACAAGAACATCGAGCTGATGATGGAGAAGCTGGGCCCGTTGGTCGACGGCGTGGTCACCACCGCCGTCGACTACAAGAGAGCGCTGCCCGCCGCCGAGCTCGCCGGACGGATCGACGGTCTGGTCGAGGTGCCGGTGCTGGTGGCCGACAATGTCGAGTACGGCCTCGACATGGCGCGGGCCGAGGCGGGCCAAGACGGTGCGGTGCTGGTGACCGGCTCGCTCTATCTGGTGGGCGAGGTGAGGGACCTCCTCGTCGGCTGATGAATTGTCTCGGTGCGTTGGACCTCGTTGATTCTCGAGGCCGTTCGTCCCATATCCGGGCCTAACTACCGGAGGTTCGTAATCCGCCTCTATGCCGGGAGTGACTTCCCCCCGCCCGCCTGGCGATTTACCGTGGTCCCCCGATGGGACATGAACACACCTTCATCATGGTCAAACCCGACGGGGTGGAGCGGGGGCTGGTCGGCGAGGTGATCTCCCGGTTGGAGGACAAGGGACTCGAGCTGCAGCGGATCCGCTCGCTTCGCATCGACGACGAACTAGCCCGCCGTCACTACGCAGAGCACGCCGAGAAGCCGTTCTTTCCCGAGCTGATCGAGTTCATAACTTCCGGGCTTGTGGTGGCGATGGAGTGGTCGGGGGAGTCGGCGATCGGCGCGGCCCGGGCACTGATGGGCGCCACCGACCCGAAGGAGGCCGCTCCCGGGACCATCCGGGGCGACCTCGGACTCGAGGTCACCCGCAACATCGTCCACGGCTCCGACGGACCGGAGAGCGCCCAACGCGAGCTGGGTATCTTCTTCGGATGATGTCGACTCGCACCGCGCACCCGCCCGATGCGCTAGATCGCATGCATCCCTACACTCCGCAGGTCTGCCCGGGAGAACACCCCTGAATGGCTGAAACGCTGCTCTCTTATGCCGGCCAGGACATGGCCATCGATCTCGGAACCGCCAACACCCTGGTGTACGTGCGTGGGAGCGGCATCGTCCTCAACGAGCCCTCGGTGGTCGCCATCAACTCCCTCAACAACAAGGCACTCGCCGTTGGGATGGAGGCGAAGAGGATGATCGGGCGCACCCCAGCGCACATCACGGCCATCAGACCACTCCGCGACGGGGTCATCGCCGACTTCGACATCACCGAGAAGATGCTGCGCTACTTCATCCAGAAGGTCCATCGTCGCAAGTGGGCCCGGCCCCGCATCGTGGTCTGCGTGCCATCGGGCATCACCCCGGTGGAGCGACGCGCCGTCGAGGAGGCGGCCTATCACGCCGGAGCCCGGCGCGCCTACACGATCGAGGAGCCGATGGCGGCGGCCATCGGCTCGGGGCTTCCCATCGGAGAGCCGTCCGGGTCGATGGTGGTCGACATCGGGGGCGGCACCACCGAAGTGGCAGTCATCTCACTGGGGGGGATCGTGGTCTCACGCTCGATTCGGGTGGGAGGCGACGAGCTCGACACCGCCATCATCGACTGGGTCAAAAAGGAACACAACGTGCTCATCGGCGAGCGGACCGCCGAGCAGCTCAAGATCGCCGTCGGGTCGGCATGGCCCTACGCCGACGAGCCGTCGGCGGAAGTGAGAGGACGCGACCTGGTCACCGGTTTGCCGAAGACCATTCTCCTCACCAGCCAGGAGGTCAGAGAGGCAATCGAGGAGCCGACCCAGGCCCTCGTCGACGCAGTCAAGTACACCCTGGACAAGACCCCACCCGAACTCGCCGCCGACATCGTCGAGCGCGGGATCGTCATCACCGGCGGCGGAGCTCTCCTGGTCGGTATCGACCATCGTCTCGCCCACGAGACCGGGATGCCCATCGTCACCGCGGGCAAGCCGCTGCAGTCGGTGGTGTTGGGCTCGGGGAAGTGCCTGGAGGAGTTCGACGCCCTGCACGCCGTGCTGGTGTCCTCTGCCCGGCCCTGATAGCCCTGGCAGATGCTGACCCGAGAGACCAGCGACCGCACGCTCCCCACACTGATCACCTTGCTCGTCGTGGGGATCCTCCTCATGACCTTCGACGTGAGAACCTCGGGCGGGGGAGTGGTGGGAGTGCTGCGTACCGGCACCCAGACCATCGTCGCCCCGATGCAGAAAGTGGCCTCATATGTGGTCAACCCGGTGGCCGACATGGCGCAGTCCCTGGCCGAGGTGGCCATCCTGCGTCAGGAGAACCTGAAGCTGCGGGAGGAGCTTGCCGAGGCCCTGGCGGAGCTGATCGCCGTCCAGGACGAACAGGCCCGGCTCGGTCTCCTCGAGCAGATCTACGAGTTGGAGAGCGCCGGGGGCGACCTGGGTCGCACCGTGGCCAATGTGATCGGCCGTCCCGATCGGGTGAGCCTGATCATCGACAAGGGGGCCTCCGACGGGATCGCCAAGGGCCAGCCGGTCCTCGACACCAACGGCTTCGTGGTGGGCAGTGTCCACACCGTCACCCAAGGCAGCGCCACCATCGTTCCCATGATCGCCGGCCAAGACGGCGTGGCCGTGGTGGTGGGCGAGCAGGTGGGCATCCTCATGCCGCAGGTCGCCACTGCTGAGATGAGACTGGAGATCCTCGACTCCAGAACCCCGATCCTTGCCGGAGAGCGGGTGGAGACCTCCGCGGCGTCGGTCAACTTCCCCGCCGGGCTCCCCGTGGGTGAGGTCCTGGTGGACGCGGCGCCTACCGTGGACACTCTGACGACCACGGTTCAGCCCTACTCGAATCCCGACACTCTGCGTCTGGTGGTGGTGCTGGCTTGGCCGCCTGATCCGATCACCGCAGCCACCGGCGCCGACGCGCCCGAGCAGACCACCACCACTACGACGACTACGACCACCACGACCAGCGAGGACGGATGATGAGACTCCGTACCGGCCTCACCGTGTTCGGGATGGTGATCGTGGCAGTGGTGGTGCAAACCACGCTGATCAATCAGCTCCAATTCGTGACCCCCGACCTGGTGATGCTGGTGGTGATCCTGCTCGCCCTGACCCGGGTCAGACCCGAGGCCGTGCTGGGTGTGGCCTTCGTCTCCGGTCTCCTCCTCGACCTGCTCGGATCATCGCTGCTCGGTTTGCGGGCCATCGTCTTCACTGTCGTGGCATATGCCGCGATTCGCACCCGGGAGAGGGCCGAGATCGGACGAGTCGGGGTTGCTCTGTGGGCCGGTCTCCTCACCTTTGGGGGCATAGTCGTCCTGGCACTGGTAGGAACGTTGTTTGGTCAGGCGACTCTTCTAGGATCCGATGTGGTCAGCCGTATGTTCCTGGTGCCGATCGCCAACACGGTCCTCGCCGCGGCAACGGCGGGTATGTTCGTCCGTCTCGTCGACCGCGACGCAACTGCTTTTCGATTCACATGAAATTCGCGGTTCGCCTCAGCTTCCTCGGTCTGGCCTTCGTCACCATGTTCTCGGTGCTCGGCCTCCGGCTGTGGTTCGTGCAGGTCGCCTCGGGACCGGCAATCGCCCGAGCCGCCGAAGAGCGGACCTGGCTCTCCAAGACCTCTCAGGCCCCCCGAGGGAACATCTACGACCGGGATGGGACCCTGCTCGCCACCAGCAGGATGGTTCCCGCGATCTACATCGACCGCACCTTCGTCCTGCCCGAGGAGAGGGAGGACCTCGTCCAGAACCTATCCTCGCTCCTGGCGATAAGCCCACTCGAGCTCGACGCCATGTACGAGGAGGCGGGGATCAACGGTCGCTTCGAGGTGGCCACCATCTCCAACGAGACCGCTATACATTTGAGTGAGCGTCTCGGCGACCTGCCCGGGGTGGAGATCGTCAAGGTCCCGGAGCGGGTGTACCTCTCCGGCCCGACGCTGGCTCATGTCATCGGTCACCTCGGTCTTCCCGACCAGGCCGACCTCGATAGCCGCCCCGAACTCGACCCTGCGGTGCGCATCGGGAAGCTGGGGGTCGAACGGACCTACGACGAGGTGCTCCAGGGCGTGCCGGGCGAGGTCGAGTACCGGGTGCGTCGCACTCAGATCATCGACCAGGAGCCCGCGGCCGACCCCGTGCAGGGCCAGTCTCTCGAGCTCACTCTCGACCTCGAGATGCAGCAGGTCACCGAACTCGCCCTCGAGGAGGGAATCGCCCTGTCCAACAAGGTCAAGGAGCGTGACCGGAAGAACGGACACGACGTGTTCAGCGTCACTTCCAGAGCCGCCGCGGTGGTCCTCGACGCCAAGACCTTCGAGGTCTTTGCCCTGGCCTCCGTGCCCGATTTCGACCCCCAAGTGTTCGTGGCCGGCATAGACACCGCCACCTTCGAGACCCTCAACGAAGCCCAGGCCTTCAACAACCTCGCCATCAGCGGGCTCTACCCGCCGGCGTCGACCTTCAAGGCGATCACCTACACGGTCATTGAAGAGGAGAACCTTCCCTTCCCGGAGGAGATCGAAGGTATCGACGCCACCAATCGCAGGGTCCATTGTGATGGTGAGCTGGTGCTCCCTGAGCTGGCCGACGGCTCGCCGCAGATCAAGAAGGACTGGTACTACCCGGGGGTGATCGGATGGCTCGACATCCACGACGCCCTGGAGCGCTCCTGCAACATCTTCTTCTGGTCGGCGGGATTGGGGACCTGGCAGCACTATCAAGGCACTCTTCGGGAGAACATCATCCAGGAGTGGGCCAAGTTGGTTGGGTACGGATCACTGACCGGGATCGATCTCAACAACGAGGCCGCCGGGGTTGTCCCCACGCGGGAACTGTTCGAGGAGTGGGCCGCCTTCCAGATAGAGAACCCCGACCAGCCTCCCCGTCTCGACCCCGGCCGCCTCGACTTGGGTAGCCCCTGGGTGGGTGGTGACCTCATGGACTTCGCCATCGGCCAGGGCGCCTTCACCTCGACACCGCTTCAAGTAGCCGTGTCGTTCGCCGCCCTGGTCAACGGGGGCACCGTGATGGAGCCAAGAGTGGTGAGCCGGGTGCTCGACAACACCGGGGAGACCGTCGAGGAGATCGAGTCATCGCTGGTGAGAAAAGTCGACATCAGCGAGGAGACGAGGAGGGCACTGCTCACCGATCTCAACCGGGTAGTCACCTCGGGCACCGCCCGGGGGGCCTTCATCGACTTCGGGCCCGGCCTGGAACAGATCGGGGGCAAGACCGGCACCGGGCAGACCTCTGCCAACCGTGACGACCACGCCTGGTTCGTCGGCGTCACCCCCGTCGAGGATCCGCAGTATGTGGTGGCGGTGGTCATCGAAGAGGGCGGTTCGGGTGGCCGCATCGCCGCCCCGGTGGCCCGTCAAATCCTCCAGTACATCATGGGGAATGAGCTCACACCCATCGTTGCCGGGGACAACGCGGACTGATGACCGTTCTCACCCGTCTTCGCGAGGTCGCCGTCGTCCGGCGCAACAACCGCTCCGACTTCGTCCTATTCGGGACGATGTTGGTCCTCTCCGCCTTCGGCCTGCTCATGATCTACTCGGCCACCCGCAGCACAGGCACCTTCTCGATGGAGCGGCAGATGATCTTCGTCGCCGCCGGGTTCCTGGTCTATCTGGTGGTATCGAACATCGACTACCGGGAGTACATCGGGATGGCGCCGATCGCGGCCATCATCACCTTGCTTGCCCTGGTCGCGGTGTTCGCCTTCGCGCCGGCCAACGGCGCGCAGCGCTGGATCGACCTCGGGGCGCTCAAGATCCAGCCCGCTGAGTTCGCCAAGGTCGTGGTGATTGTGGTCCTCGCCGGACTTCTGGCCCCCTCGAATCGCGACGAGCCCACCCCGCGCAACCTGAGCTGGTCGAAGATCGGCCAGGCCGCAGCGGTCGTGTCGGTTCCCGCCGTCCTCATCTACCTCGAACCGGATCTGGGCACCACGATCGTGTTCGGCTTCATCCTCTTCGCGATGGTCTTCCTCGCCGGGGCCAGTTGGCGGCAAATGGTGGCCATGGGCGGCGTCGCGGTCGCCGGTGTGGTCGCCATCTTCCAGTTCGGCTGGCTCAGCGACTACCAGTTGGACCGTCTCAAGGTGCTCCGGGACCCCACCATCGACCCCACGGGCATTGGCTACAACCTGAAACAGTCGACCAATGCCATCGGCTCGGGCCAGATCTTCGGCAAGGGCCTGTTCATGGAGGGCACGCTGACCGACTTCGAGTACATCCCCGAACAGGAGACGGATTTCATCTTCACCGCGGTCGCCGAACAGCTCGGGTTCGTCGGCGGCATCATGGTCCTCGCCGCCTTCGCCATCATCGTTTGGCGTCTCCTGGTGATCGCCGCAAACGCTCGCGATCGATTCGGCGCCCTGCTGGCAGCGGGGATAGGGGCGATGGTGATGAGTCATGTCTTCATCAACATCGGGATGACGGTGGGGATCATGCCGGTCACGGGTCTGCCGTTGCCTCTGCTCAGTCAGGGCGGCTCGTTCTTCATGGCCATGGCGCTCGCTTTGGGCATCGCCAACTCGATATGGCTGATGCGCACCCCCGTCCCGGGGGAGAACCAGCTCACCTAGTGAT
>CAZAHX010000091.1:0-7514 GCA_964485005.1 uncultured Acidimicrobiaceae bacterium
AGGGATTCCAGGTGTTCGCCGTCAACCCCTATCGGGACACGGTCGACGGCGACCCTTGCTGGCCCACGGTCGACGAGGTCCCGGAGACGCCGACGATGGCTGTTCTCGTGGTGCCGGCCAAGCGCGGGCTCGAGGTGCTGAAGGACGCGGCCGAAGCCGGGATCGAGAAGATATGGGTCCAGCCGGGGGCTTCTTCACCCGAGCTGATCGAGGCCCTAGAGGAGGGTGGATTCGACTACGTCGCCGAGGATTGCGTGATGGTGAAGACCCGGAGGATGGCCGCCACCTGACGACAGCGTTCTGTGAGGATTTTTCGTTGCTATGGAGTCAAAAATCCTCACAGAACGACTAGATCCGTCCCCGGAGCAGCTCGCGGGCGATGATGTTGCGCTGGATCTCCGATGTGCCCTCGTATATCCGCGGGGCGCGCACCTCGGTGTAGAGATGGGCCAGCGTCGAATCGGCCTCCAAGCCCCTCGCCCCGAGCACCTGGATGGCCATGTCCACCACCATCTGCGCCACCTCGGTGGCATGCAGCTTGGCCATGGCGGCCTTCCCGGTGAGCGAGTCCAAATCTCCGGCGTCGTAGGCGGCAGCCGCCGAATAGACGAGATGGGTTGCGGCCTCTATGCCCACCCGGGCATCGGCGAGTTGATGGGCCACGCCCTGGTATTCGGCGATCGGTGATCCGAAAGCCTCTCGGGTGGCAGCGTGCTCCACCGCGATCCGCAGGGCGGCCTCTGCCATGCCCAGCGCGAAGGCCCCCACGCTGGGCCGATAGAGGTCGAGGGTGCGCATCGCCACATTGAAACCCCTGCCGGGCTCGCCGAGAACGGCCTCGGGGGGCACGAATGCCCCGTCAAACGCCCACCTGCCCAGGGGATGGGGAGAGACCATGGGGATCGACTCCCCGGAGATGCCGTCCCCGTCGATGGGGACGACGAAGGCGGTGACCCCGCCGGCGCCCGGGCTCTCACCGGTCCGGGCGAAGACCACCGCGACATCGGCGTCGGGGGCATTGGAGATGTACGCCTTCTCACCGTGGAGCCGGTAGCCGTCACCGTCCTGCTCGGCGCGCAGGGAGAGGGAGGCGGCATCGGAGCCGGCTCCGGGCTCGGTGAGGGCGAAGGCGGCGACGGCATCACCGGAGCGGATCGGAGGCATCCACTCTCCCTTCGTGGCTGCGCTCCCGAAGAGCTGGATCGGGGCCCCGCCCAGGCCCTGCACCGCGAGCGCGGTCTCGGCCTCGGTGCAAACCCGGGCGAGACCCTGTCTGATCCGGCAGAGCTCGGTGGCGGTCACTCCCTCGTCGGCGAAGATCCGGTCGAAGAGACCTGCAGCCGCGAGGGCGGACAACAGATCCCGATTGACACGCCCGGGGGTGTGTGCCTCCGCCACCGGGACCAGGGTCAGCCCGAGACGCTCGGCCTCGGTCGTCAGATCGGCGTCGGTCATCCCGGGGAAAACTAGCTCTTCGGCCGCCGCGCCCCGTGGGCCCCTGTTAGAAACACCGCCGACCAACGATCCGAGGGGTGTTGATGTCGTCGATGCCGTCCAGCGTCCGCAATCTCTTTCGCGCCGCCCTGGTCACATTCGTGATCACGGTGGTGATCGGGATCCTCAACGGTCTCGACATCTGGGACCCGCCGAGGGGCGCCCTGCTGACCCATGTCCACGCCGGGACCCTGGGCTGGATAACCCTGGCAGTGTTTGGCGGGGCCATCTGGATGTTCGGCGACGAGGAGGGCGCCGACGGTCTGGCCGTATTCTCCATCTTCTCCCTGTCCGCCTATGTGCTCGCCTTCTGGTCCGTCGATCTGACCAGCCCTACCACCATCCAGAGACCGATCGGGGGGACGCTGGCCTTCATCGCCATGGCTTGGATGATGGTGTGGGTATTCCGCAGGAAGCGGGGCAGGGTGTGGACCGTCCCCCAGTTCGGGATGGCGCTGGCGTTGGTGTTCCTGGTGATCGGGGCGGTGCTCGGCGTGCTCCTCGGGCTCCAGCTCGCCGATGTCGAGATCGTCGCCCCGGAGAGCGCCGAGAACCTGGCCGGCGCCCACCCTGCGGCGATGGTGTTCGGCTTTGTAGTGCTGGCTGCGCTGGCGCTGGCGGAGTGGATGCTGCGAAGCGACGACGCCCCGCTGCTCGGTGGCGATCGTCTCGGGGCCATCCAGATGATCTCGATGTTCCTCGCCGGCCTGTCGGCGATGCTCGGAGTGCTCTTCACAATCGAGCCCCTGCTGATGCTGAACGTCCCACTGGAGGTAGCCGCCATCGGTCTCGTGTTGTGGCGTCTCCGCAGGCATCTGAGGCCTTCGGAGTGGAGCGCGGGACCCGGCCGATTCGTTCGCACCTCGCTCATTGCCCTCGTGCCGGTGGTGGTTCTGACCGCGATGGTGATGCAGCAGTTCGTGAGAGGGGCCGATTTCCCAGATTTCGTCCACATCCTCGTGGCGTTGGACCACACCAACTTCCTGCTGGTGGTGACCGGACTCATTCTGGCGATGATGATCGCCGGTTCGGCGGTGTCGGCGGTGTCCTCGGCGGTGATGTACTACGGGCTCGTCCTCGGGGCCTCGGGGTTCATAGTCGGGCTGCTCGCCCAGAGCACCGTCTTGAAGCGGATCTTCACCCCGATTCTCGGACTGGCGCTTCTCCACGCCATCTTCACCCTTCTCATCGCTGACAGGGCAGAGCGGGTGCCCGAGAAGGTGTGAGCCATACGGGTTACCCTCCCCGTCGTGAGCCCCTTCAGAGCCTCGCCCGGATTCACCGAGACCTGGGGCAACTTCCAGTTCGCCGTTGAGGGCGGGGTGGGCACGGTCACCTTCGACCGTCCCGAGAAGCTGAACGCACTCACCTTCGAGGTCTACGCCGACCTGCGAGACCTGCTTGCCGAGATCGAGCATCGAGACGATGTCTCGGTGCTCGTGATCACCGGACGGGGGAGGGGGTTCTGCTCCGGGGGAGACGTCCACGAGATCATCGGCAGCCTCCTCGAGACGGACACCAAGGGTCTCCTCGAGTTCACCCGGATGACCGGCGCCGTGGTGGAGCGCATACGCAGACTTCCCATGCCGGTGATCGCCGCGGTCAACGGAGTTGCTGCCGGGGCCGGGTCGGTGATCGCCCTCGCCGCCGATATCCGGCTGTTGTCGGCTTCGGCCTCCTTTCATTTCCTCTTCACCAAGGTGGGGCTGGCCGGCGCCGACATGGGTTCGGCCTATCTACTGCCCCGGGTGATCGGTCTGGGAAGGGCCAGTGAGATTCTCCTTCTCGGGGACGAGGTGGGAGCCGAGCGGGCCCTAGCCATCGGTCTGGCCAATCGGGTCGTGCCCGATGCCGAGCTCGAGGCGGCCACCGCCGAGCTGTCATCCCGTCTCGCAGGAGGGCCCACCCTGGCCTACGGGGCGACCAAGATCCTCCTCAGCCGGGAGCTGGACATGGACCTGGGGTCGGCGATCGAGCTGGAGGCGTTCACGCAGGCCCTCTTGATGACCACCGAGGACCACGCCGAGTTCTACCGGGCGTTCACCGGCAAGCGATCTCCTCGCTGGCAAGGGCGATGAGCAGGCACCACCTCGTCGACCCTGAAGGCCTGGCACCTGCCAGAGGGTTCTCCTACGGATCGCTGCCTGCAGACGGGCGAGTCCTCCATCTCGCCGGTATCACCGGCCATCACCCCGACCTGAGCATCGACCCTGGCATCGTGACCCAATTCGCCGCGGCCTGCCGGACTGTGGCCCGGGTGGTCTCCGATGCCGGGGGGGACCCCTCCGACCTGGTCTCGATGATCATCTACACCACCGACATGTCGGCATATCGGGACCATCTGGAGCCGATCGGCGAGGCGTATCGCTCGGTGTTCGGGAGGCACTACCCCCCGATGGCACTGATCGGGGTCGACGAGCTGATGGATCCCGAAGCCCTGGTCGAGCTGGTCTGCGTGGCGGTGGTCCCCTAGCGGGTACCGCCCGTGTCCTCAGTCGTCGTAGATGAAAACGGTCTCGTCGTAGCGTCTCACCCGACCCTCCCGGGACCGGGTCTCGATCAGGGCGTCGAGACGCTCCTGTTTCTCCGCGGTCGTGCCCTCGGCCTCGAGAAGGGAGAGGTCGAAGTTGAGCCGAAGCGCCCTGCCCGGGATGAGGAACCGGGTAATGCCCGCAGGAAGCAGATCGTCGCCCAGGGCGGCACGCATCACCTCGGCGACGCTCAGCGTGGGCAGCTCGACCAACGCGGCCCAATCATGGAACAAGGACTCCGCGGCGCCGGCGTCGGCTTCGGTGACCCGGCTCACCGGCCAGCGGCCGATGTAGGCGGAGACCAGCGCGGTGAGCGTTGCGTTGGGCGTGAGCCCCTCACCCGTGACCGAGCGGGGGGGTCCGGATGCCGGTCTGATCCGTGGCGCCCCCCGGTCCTCTTCCAGGCTCAGTCCCTCCTTCGAGGCGACCAGATCGAGCAAGTCGGACGGGGCACACTGGCGGACAACGTGATGCCAGGTCTCCAACTCCACATCACCCGGATCGACCACCTGGACCACTGCGTGCTCCAGATCGAGCGCCCGGAGCGCTTCGGTACGGGTGGCGCCGTCCAACACCACCAGGTCGCCGTCGGCCTCCACGCAGACCATCGGGTTCACCTGGATGCCCTCGGCGCGGATGCGCTCCCGCAACCTCTCCACACGGAGGGGGTCGATCCCCTCGTGACGACGCAGACTGCTCACGGGGGCGACCCTCAGCGTGGGCGTGAGGGTCACGAGACGCCTCCTATGCCCTCGAAGATGGCGATCAGGCGGTCCACGTCCTCTTCGTCGTGGTACACACCGAGCCCGATTCGGAGCCGGTCGCCCCGGTGGTCGACGATCACTTTCTGGTCGTGGAGGGCCTGGTAGATCATCCGGGCCTGTGGGGTCTCCAGGGTGAGGAAATTTCCCGTCTCCAAGGACCGGGGTACCGCCGGCTTCCCGGGGAGAGCGCCCGAGTCGAGCAGCCGCTCCTGGAGCTTGTCGGCGTGGGCCGATATGTCGGCGGGAGTGACCCCGAGTCCTCCGAGCCACGACAGCACGGCTTCGATGCGATAGACCCCGGATGGATCGAAGGTGGCCCCGTAGAAGCGGGCGCCACCGGGTGAGTAACGCACTCGCTCGCCGACCCCGGTCTCCAGCTCGCCGAACCCGGCGTACCAGCCGGTGTCCACCGGCCGCTCCGCGTAACCGGGCGGCGCGTGGAGGAAACAGGCACCTTCCCCCGCCATGGCGTACTTGTACCCTCCGGCCACATAGAAGACCCGGTCCTGGATGGCTCCGATGTCCACGGGGCGGGCCATGAAGGCGTGATACCCGTCGATGACCACGAGCGCACGCTCCTCCGACACCGAGGAGACGATGCGGTCGAGTTCGGTGACCACCACACCGGAGTCGTAGAACACCTCGCTCAAATAGATCAGGTCGTGGATGCCGGCCCGGGCGTGTTGGGTGAACCGCTCGGCGAAGCTGTCGACGGGCTCGACGGCGATCCGGTCGGCGATGGCCAGACCGGCTTCCTCCCAACGGCGGAGCTGGCGGTTGAAGGAGTGGAACTCGGAGTCGGTGGTGAGCACCCTTACCGGAGGTTCGAGGCATGAGAACACCCGCACCACCAGATCGTGGGTGTTGGGGGCGAAGACGAGTGTCTCCGGGTCGGAGATGCCGATGATCCCGGCCACGAGAGCCCGGGCCGAGGGGAAGATTGTCCCGAAGATGCGGTCCCACTTGTCGTCCATGAGCAGCGCCGCGTCCTCCCAGGCCCGTTGGTGGGCCTCGAGGCTGATGTCGGGCCAGGGATGGTGGGAGTGGGCGGCGAAGTGAAGACGCTCAGGGTCCGAGGTGAGGAATCTGGAGAAATGTGGTTTGAGGTTCATGCCTCGTAGCGGAAACGCATTGAGTCCAGGATGCTCTGGGGTAGCTCGGGGCGGTCGGACCGAGGCACCAAGAAGGTGGACAGGGCGAACAAGTCGGCGAAGACTCGGCTCCGCTCCGCCCCCCTCTCCAGGTACTTGGCGCCGGCCGATCCACCGGTCCCTACCCGCCGCCCGATCATCCGCGTCACCATCTGGGCATGCCGGTACCGCCAGGTGGTGAAGCCCTCGTCGATGTCCATCAGCAGCTCGAGCAGGCGGTAGGGCTCATGAAGGGCGGGTTGGTCCCGATAGAGGGTGATGAAGACCGCGGCTTGGAAGGCGCGGTGGCTGAGCCTCAGCCTCCCGGCCGCCTGCTCGACGGCGTGCTTGTCGGCGTCGAAGATGGCCTCGTACTGCTCCAGGGTCTCGTCGAACTCCTCGAGCTGCATCTCCTTCTCCTCGTCGCTGAGGTTGGGATTGGTGGCCACCACGTCGCGGTCGGCGAGGATTCGCCGCTCCACGGCCTCCTTGTAGGCCTCCCAGAAATGGAAGTCGCCCTCCTCGAGAAAGGGGGTCCGCTCCAGCCAGCGCTCCACATAGTCGAAGAGGGAGGGAGTCTTCTCGTACTTCTCCACTGCTTGCCGGTCCTCCTCGGCGAGGCGACTGGTGTAGGGGGCCCCGGCGAGGAGGAGACGATCCTGGCGTCTCAGCCCGAGCAGGTTCTCCATGATCCGGAACTGGGCCGATTGGAAGCCGGAGGCGGGGAAGAGATGGTCCCTGAACTCGAGGAAGTCGAGGGGGGTCATGGTCTCCAGCACCGCGATCTTCTGGATGAGCAGGGTCTGGATCGTGGTGATCCGCCGCAGCCGGGACACCACGGTCCCCATGTCGGCCTCGTTCACGGTGTCCTGGGCGAAGATCGACACCACGCTCTCCAGCTCCCAGATGATCTGCTTGAACCAGAGCTCGTACGCCTGGTGCACGATGATGAAGAGCATCTCGTCGTGGACCGGGTCGCCGGCTTTGGCGCTCTCCAGCTCCTGGACCTCGAGGAGACGGTCGAGACGCAGGTAGTCGGCGTAATAGAGGTCTGGTTCGGTCATCCGGTGCGGACGCTAGTGCCCCGACCCACCCCCGGGCCCGGCGTCTGCCCAGGCCGCAGAACGCTCCCAGAGCTCGGCGGCGAGGTCGTCGCTCCGGCCGGTCGCGGAGGGCTCCACCGGCCGGCGTTGCCAGTAGTAGAGACCGGTCTCCTCTGCCAGCTCGTCGGCGAGGCAGCACCAGACCACGGCGTCGGCGCCCTGCTCCGGGGTGAGGAGTCGGCCTCGGATGAAGGGCCTTCCCCATCGGGGAATGAGCCGTGTGTCCACGAGCCCCGGGTGGACCGCGTGAGCAATGAGCTCAGGGCGGCGTCTCGCCAGCTCCCTGTTGAACAGAACGTTGGCCAACTTCGACACCGCATATTCTCTCCATCCGAGAAGCGACCGCGTGCGGCCCCGGACCCGTTCGAAATCCACGCCGTCCGCGTTGTGGTGGGCTGCGCTGGCCACCGTCACCACCCGTGCGCCCGGGGCCATGCCGGGGGCGAGGAGATCGGTCAGGAGGTAGTGCCCGAGATGGTTCACCCCGAAGTG
>CAZAHX010000092.1:0-7500 GCA_964485005.1 uncultured Acidimicrobiaceae bacterium
CGGGAGCCGCCGACACTAGACCCCCGGCCACCACGACCTCGCCGTCGAACACCACCGCCGGGTGCTCGCTGCGGGGGACGGTCATCCCGGCCCGTTCGACCCAATCCGAGTCGTCCACAGTCGGGCCGGAGCAGGCGACGATCAGCATCGCCAGCGCGAGGCATCGGCTCATCCCAAGCGAAGCTAACCAAGCCCCGGAGTGGAGTCCCGCCCGACTGCTCAGCCCACCGGCGGACGCCACAGCCAGTGCACCCAGCGCCACCCGGGCGGTGCGCGCCCCGTCGTCGGTCATGGCCTCGACCGGCGAATGCGCCCTACCCTGACCCACCTATGAGAGACATCGGAATCCCGAGGTCGCCGCGGCGGCGGGTCGTCCTCGGTCTGCTCGCCCTTTGGTTTGTCCTCTTGCCGGACGGTACCTTCTCAGCGGTCACCGGCGCCCGCTGGGAAGAGACCGTCCTGCGGATTCTGGGGCTTCTCGGAGTGTCACTGCTGGCCGTGCTCCCCTGGGTGCGACGAACGGGAATGGAGGTGCAGCGCAGACTGCGATGGTGGTCCATCCCCGGGCTGGCCGCAGTGACGATCTACCTCCTCTCCACCGACCCGGTGTACCTGTTCGCCGGATTCTGTCTCCTCGCCGGGGCCACGGCGGACATGTGGATGACCAGGGCCCACAACGCTTCGGAGGCGCTGCGGGTCAGACTGACGGCGACACAGCGCTACCGCCGCTGAAGCGAGACAGCGTGGCCGCGCAGATCAAGATCGGGACCTGCTCGTGGACCGATCCCACCCTCACCGAGACCGAGCTGTTCTACCCCAACATCAAGATGAGCGCCGAGGAGCGGCTCGGCTTCTACGCCGAGCACTTCCCCATCGTCGAGGTCGACTCCACCTACTACGCCCCACCCTCGGAGCGGGTGGCCGGGCTCTGGGTGGAACGCACGCCGGACCATTTCACCTTCGACATCAAGGCGTTCCGTCTCCTCACCCAGCATCCCACCCCGCCGAAGTCACTGTGGAAGGACTTCCGGGAGAAGCTGCCCGATGGCATGGCGGAGAAACGAAATGTCTACATGAGGGACTTGCCCCGGGACCTCCAGGCGGATGCCACCCAGGCCTTCCGTGATGCACTGATGCCGCTTCACTCGGCGGGGAAGTTGGGGGTGGTCCTCTTCCAATTCCCGCCCTACGTCTACCCCACTCGGGGCTCCTTCGGTTATCTGAAATGGGCCGCCTCCCAGCTCAGCGACTTCCAGCTCGCCGTCGAGTTCAGAAACGGGCGCTGGCTCGACGAGGAGAACATGGGCGACACCCTCGATTTCCTGGAGCGTCACTCCCTGGCCTATGTCTGTGTCGACGAGCCGCAGGGCTTCAACAGCTCGGTGCCTCCGGTGGTGGCGGTGACCGCCCCGGTGGCCGAGGTCCGCTTCCACGGACGCAACGCCGAGAACTGGGAGAAGAAGGGGATCACCGCAGCGGAGCGGTTCCGCTACGACTACCCCACAGAGGAGCTGGAGGAGTGGGTGCCCCGCATCGAGGATCTGGCCAAGGATGCCGACACCGTCCACGCCCTGATGAACAACTGCTACTCCGACTACGGCATCCGCTCCGCCCGTCGTCTCGGCGAGCTGCTCGACGTCTTCTGAAGAGTCGCTTCTCGGCTCGGGCGCCGATCCCGTCGCTGTTCCCCATAGACCGTCCCGGGCGTTCTCGGTGTGGACGCCGACCTCCCGTGCCGGTCGGGTTGACGCGTACAGTCTTCCTGAGGAGGCCCATGTCAGAACCTCATGTGCGTAGCTTCACCGACCCCGATGAGGTCATCGAGGCGCGCCTGGTTCGTTCCGAGGTCGTTTCGCTGGCGGGGCTTACCGTCTCCCGAGATGTCCACTCTCCGGGTTGGCGGTGGTCGGTAGACGTAAAGCCCCTGGTGGGAACGGAGAGCTGTCAGGTCCGTCATGTGGGCTTCGCCGTCAAGGGGCGGCTCCGGGTGCGTCTCCAAGACGAGTCGGAGTACGAAGTCGAGGCAGGGGACGTCTATCACATACCGCCGGAGCACGATGCGTGGGTGGTTGGCGACGAGCCCTTCGAGGTCGTCGAGTGGATAGGGGTACGGGGCTGGATCACACCCTTGGGAGCCCTGGCCGGCCGGGTGCTGTCCACCCTGGTCTTCACCGACATCGTCGACTCGACGGGGACGGCGAGCAGACTCGGCGACCGCGCCTGGCGGGAGCTGATCGGTGTTTACGAAGCACGGATCAAGGACACCTTGGCCTGGTATCGCGGTCAGGAGGTGAAGCAGACCGGCGACGGTGTCCTGGCCACCTTCGATGGGGCGGCCCGCGCGATTCACTGCGCTCTTGAACTGCGCAGGGTGGCGCTCGATCTCGGCTTGCCGACGAGAGCCTCGGTACACACCGGAGAAGTGGAGTTGGCCCAAGACGACATCCACGGTCTCGCCGTGCACGAGGCCTCCCGGATGCTCGATTTCGCCACGCCTGGGGAGATCATCGTTTCATCTGCGACCCGCACCCTGGCCGCAGATGACGGGCTCGTCTTCGAGGATCGCGGCGAGTACCCCCTGCGCGGTATCGAGGGGCTGCGTCATCTGTACGCAGTGACCGAGAGTGGCGGTGTTCCCCGTTGAGTCCCCTGGCTCACTTCATCGGATCAGCAACCCCGGTGGACGCCCCGCCCGGGAGCGGGACGACCTACGGCAGGTAGACCACGTCCTCCATGGGCGGAACCTCCTCCAAAAGCCCGAACTGGACCATGAAGTCCCCGATCAGTTGCACCGATTCGACGTCGACGGGGCCACCCCAGGGCGGAATGTTGACCGCCTCGGCCACCTCGGGGTCGAGACCGGCGATGTCCACCAGGGCCTGGCGGAACTCGTCGGGGTTCTCGGCCACATAGGCCCCGGCAGCGCTGACCGCTTCGATGAAGCGATCGACGACATCGGGGTTCTCGGCGATATAGCTGTCCGAGCTGAAGTAGGAGCCGACCGCAAGATTGGGCTGGGTACCTGAGTAAGGGGCGATTATGCCTCTCATCCCCTGGCTGAGGCCGATCGACATGAAGGGCTCGATGGCAAATATTGCGTCGACCCTGCCTTCGAGGGCGGCGGGCACCATGTCGGGGAAGCCCATCTCCACGAAGTCGATGTCCTCATGCTCGGCACCGGCGTTCTCCAGCGAGGAACGGACTGTGACCTCGGCGATGTTGGCCAGGGTGTTGACCGCCACCGAGCGGCCGTTGAGGTCTTCAGGCCCCTGGATGTCGCTGTCGCCGGGAACGAGGACCAAGGCGAAGTCGGTCTCTCGATCGTCGGTCCCGAAGGTGCCGGCCGAGACCATCTTCACCTCGAGACCCTGGCTGCGGGCCAGGAGCATCGAGACGATGTTGGACCCGGCGATCTGGAAGTCACCCGCCTCCACACCGGGGATGTTGGCTGCTCCCCCCGGGTTGGGCTGGATGGTCACGTCCAGACCCTGCTCGGCGAAGAAGCCCTTGTCCACGGCAAACTGGGCGAACGCAGCCGGTGTGCCCAGGACGTCGCCAACCGTCAGCGACACCATCTCCTCAGGGGTGGTGTCGGTCGCTTCGGTGGTCTCCGGTGTCGTCGTCTCCTCGGAAGGGGCTGTGGTGGGCGACGTGGCGGCGACGGTGGTGTCCGTCGTCTCGCCGTCTCCGCACGCCGCCACCGTCAGGGCCAGTGCTGCCAGCACCGCCATCAGGGTCCGCGGCCTCGGTCTTTCCATTCTCGCGCTCATCGCTCTTTCCTCCATTCTCTCTCTGGTTGTGGCGAAACACCCACCCGTTGTGGCGGCTGATCGCCGTTGCTCTCTGGTTCATCCCTGCGGCTCATGGCACGGTCGCCACCCTGGCGCTTGATGGTGCGTAACACCTGGGTGCGCAGGTCGGTGAAAGCGGGAAGCTGCTTGGTGGTGATCTGGTCACGGGGCCGGGGCAGATTCACCGACAACTCCTCTTCCACTGTCGACGGTCGGGGGGTGAGCACGATCACCCGGTCGGCCAGATAGACCGACTCGTCGATGTCGTGGGTGACGAAGACGGTGGTGACGCCATAGTCGGTCCACACGTCCAACAACAGATCCTCGAGGTCGCTGCGGGTCTGGGCGTCGACCGAGGCGAACGGCTCGTCCATCAACAGGATCTGGGGCTCGTAGGCGAGAGCCCGGGCGATGGCCACCCGCTGCTGCATCCCCCCCGAGAGCTGCCATGGGTAGTGACGTGCGAACTCGGACAGCCCCACCACCCCCAGCGTCTCCGCGGCCAGCTCCTTCTGACGTTCGGGGCTCACCCCCTTGTGACGAAGGGGGAAGGTGACGTTGCTGTCCACCCGGAGCCACGGGAGCAGCGAGTTGGCGTAGTCCTGGAAGACAAAGCCCATCTGGGGAGGGGGGCGCCGCACCCTCTCCCCTGCCAGGAGCACCTCGCCCCGGGTCGGGCTCAACAACCCGGCCAGACACTTGAGCAGCGTGGTCTTGCCGCATCCGGAGGGGCCGACCACGCACACGAACTCCCCCGGGGCGACATCGAAGGAGATGTCGGCCACCGCCTCGGTGGTGCCGTCCCGGGATGGGTACGACTTGGCCAGGGAGCGCACCTGGAGCAGCGGATGGGTCATCGCACCGCGGCCTTGGAAGCGTGGTGCCAGTGCAGCATGCGTCGCTCGGCTCGCACGAACAAAAAGTTGCTCACGTATCCGATGATCCCCAGGAGCAGGATTCCGGCCCACATGTCGCTGATGGCGAAGCGTCGCTGTGACTCCAGGACGAAATAGCCCACACCGTTGCGGCTGGCGACCATCTCGCTGACCACCATGAGGATGATGGCGATCGACATGCTGGTGCGCATGCCGGTGACCACCCGGGGCAGAGTCGCGGGGATAACGATCTCCCGCATCCTGGCAGCTCTGGGGACGTCATAGGCCCGGGCCATCTCCAGCTTCTCGAAGTCGACGCCGCGGACGCCGTCGATGGTGTTGAGGAGGATGGGCCACACCGAGCCGAGCACGATGATGAGGATCTTCATGGTGTCGCCGATCCCCACCACCAGGATCCCGAAGGGGATGAGGGCCACCGCGGGCAGTGCCCGCAGGAACTCGGCCACCGGCTGTACCGCCCGTTGCAACAACCGGAACGTGCCCAGCAGCAGACCAAAGCCGACGCCGAGGATCACCGAGAGCAGGTATCCGATGAACAGTCGCCGCAGACTGGGGAGGAGGTCGGTGGGGACCCGGTCGAACACCCAGATCTCCCAGAATCGCTCGCCGATGTCGGTGAGCGGGGGGAAGTAGAAAGAGCCGCGGGCCGCCGACCACACCGCATAGCCGACCAGCAGCGCCACCGGCACCACCACCTCGAGCAGCCCCAACAATCGCCGCCCTCGAGACATCACGCCGCCAGCTCCTCGCGGTGGGAGGGGTGCCAGTGGAGCAGGTTGGACTCGACTCGCTGAAAGACCACGTTGAGCAGCCAGCCCAGGGTCCCGGTCACCATGATGAAGGCGTACATGGTGGGGATCTGGGCCGCGGTCTGGGCGGCGACGATGGCCCGTCCCAGACCCTCGGCCCCCACCACCAACTCGGCGGTCACCGCCAGGATCAGAGCCACGGCCGAGGAGATGCGAAGGCCGGTGGCCACATAGGGCAGGGTGCTGGGCAGGATCACCCGACGGAACCGGGCCAGTGGTCCCAAGCCGTAGGCCCGGGCGGTCTCCTTGACGCCGGGATCGACGTCCTGAACCCCGTAGATGGCCTGGTAGAGGAGGGGCCAGAAGGCGGCAAAGGCGACCAGGAAGATCTTCATGCCCATCCCAATCCCGAAGATGAGGACCGCGGCCGGGATCAGGGCCACCGAGGGGATGGGGCGGAGGAACTCGATCACGGCCCGCAGCGACCGGTAGACGGCCTCGACCGAGCCGATGAGCATGCCCAGCGGGATACCCAACGCCGCGGCGATGCCCAGACCCACCGCCCAGCCCTGCAGGGTTCGGCCCACCTCCAGCCACAACCCGGCGGTCGGGACCAGCTCGGCCACCGTGGCGAACACCTCGGTGACCGGGGGAAACCACCGTGCCTGCAAGAGCCCGAGACGAGCCGCCGCCTCGAGGATCGCCAACACTGCGACCACTCCGACCAGGCCGATCCAGGGGGAGGTGTCCGGTCGGTCGGGGCGAGTCAGGTCGGCATCGTCGCCGTCGGATCTTCTCCCTATCCGGCCGGATACCTCTTCTGTGTGAGCAGGGATGTTCTGCATAGTGGCAGACTGAGGGTGCCGGAATCTACCGCGCGCAAAACGACGACTGACCGGAGGTGGAGGGCCCGTGCTGAAGATCGACGTCTTCAATCACCTCCTGCCCAGGCGCTACTTCGACAAGATGAACGAGGTCGCCCCGGGCCTGGAGGACATCGGGAAACGGGTGCGCAACGTGCCCGTGCTCATGGACGTGGACGCCCGGCTGCGCATGGTGGAGCAGTTCGGCGACGACTACCGCCAGGTGCTGACGGTGGCGGCACCACCGCTCGAGGCACTGGCCGGGCCGGAGGTGAGCCCAGAGCTCGCCACCATCGCCAACGACGAGATGGCCGAGTTGGTCTCAGCCCATGACCGGTTCGCCGGGTTCGTGGCCTCCCTGCCCCTGAACAACCCCGACGCCTCCGTCGCAGAGGCGGGCCGCGCCATCGACGAGTTGGGGGCCACCGGCGTCCAAATGTTCACCAACGTCAACGGCACGGCCCTGGACGCTCCCCAGCTGCTTCCCATCTTCGAGCTGATGACCCAATACGACCTTCCCATCTGGGTCCATCCCACCCGGGGTGCGGACATGCCCGACTACAAGACCGAGGAGCGCTCCAAGTACGAGATCTGGTGGACCTTCGGCTGGCCGTTCGAGACCAGCGCCATGATGGCCCGGCTGGTCTTCGGCGGGTACTTCGATCGCTTCCCCAATCTCAAGATCATCACCCATCATCTCGGCGGGATGACGCCCTATTTCGAGGGCCGGGTGGGGCCGGGAATGGACCAGCTCGGATCCCGGACCAGCGACGAGGACCTCACCGTGATCCTCGACCGGCTCCAGAAGCGCCCCCTCGACTATTTCAAGCAGTTCTATGGGGACACCGCCGTCTTCGGGTCGGACGCCGCCACCGTCTGCGGTCTGGAGTTCTTCGGGCCGGACCATGTCCTCTTCGCCTCGGACTGCCCTTTCGACCCCGAGAAGGGGCCGGGCTTCATCCGGGAGACGATCAGGGTCCTCGACAACCTCGACGTCACCGATGAGGTGAGGGCAAAGATCTACGAGGGCAACGCGAAACGGATGCTGCGTCTACGACTGTGACCGGGGGCGGCCCCCCTCGGCCTCACTTCGTTTGGCCGGTCCCCCCTCGACGGGGGGGACAGGGGGCGTCAGCCCCCGCGTTCGCCCCAGAACATCCGGATAGCCTGGGCCCCCACGGGACGGGGCTGGTTGGCGGGG
>CAZAHX010000093.1:0-7483 GCA_964485005.1 uncultured Acidimicrobiaceae bacterium
CCCCCGAGGAAGTACTGCCCGTTCGTCGGAGGGGCGTCGACGACGATCAGGCCGTCGTCGTGCTCGACCACGAGTTGGTAGTACCAGCCGTCCTTGACGTAGTGAACCCCACCTCCGAGTGAGTCGGTGTAATACCCCTTCGACATGAGGTCTTCCATCCCGGCCTGGGCTCTCTCGTCGTAGACCGGGCCGGGTATCTCGTCGTACTCGTCGGCGTTGGCGTAAAAACTCAGCGAAGGGAGTCGCTCGGCCATGTCTCGCTCCTCTGTCGGCTTGCTGGCGATTTCGCTCAAACGTACAGAACCGGCGAGGTGCAGTGTTGAGTGAAACTGAACATTGTCAGCTATCCGTCTGTTCAGTGTTGGCCGGCGTGCCTCACTCTTGGACTCTCCCGTCGGCGCCGCGGCCTACGACGAACCAGATGGCGTGTACGGGGACGTCGCCTTTGTTGAACAGCCGGTGGGGGCGTGTCGAGTCGAAGGCGATCGAGTCGCCCTTGTTCAACGTGTACTCCTTGAAGCCGATCTGGACGCCGAGGGTGCCGGTCATGACATAGCCGTATTCCCGGCCGTGATGTCGCATGAGTGATTCGTCCGGTGTGGACGCACCGCCTACCTCGTAGATCGCCTCGAGGAAGTCGACGCCTTCCTCGGTGCTGGCGGTCAACTCCTCCCAGCGGACTCCCGAGGCGAGATCTATCGCCTGACGATCCTGGGGGTGGACCAGAGGTTCCTCGGGATCGTCAGGGAGTGCCTCACCGGCCTTCTCCGACCAGTAGTCCTCTCCGCGGATGATCCTGTCGAGGGAGAGGTCGAGCTCGGTGACCAGGGCATACAGAGTGCCGACAGACGGCTTTGACATCCCGCTCTCCAGTTGGGAGATCAAGCTGGCAGAGACCCCCAGCCGACGGGCAAGCTCCCGCTGGCTCAGCCCGGCGCTGACTCTCTCCTGGCGGAGGCGGTCACCGATACCGCCGAGACCTTCGGTGATCTCGGTCGACACCTGATGGTCACTCACATCAACATCCAACCACCATCGACGTACAGATTCACGCCATTGACGGCGCGATTCTCCAACAGGAAGGCGGTAGCGTCCACAACTTCGGATGTCGTCGCCAACCTGCCGGTTGGTGTCCTCTCTACGAAGTGGCTGAGATCCTTGTCCTCCCAGAACCAACTGTCGCCGACGATGCCGGGGTGGATGGCGTTGAACCGGATCGGCGCCAGCTCGACGGCTAGGTCGTTGATCATCGTGGCTACACCGCCGTTGACGGTGGCCACGGTTATCGCCCCCGGGTAAGGACGCTCCTTGGCGAGCCCGCCGAACAACACCACCGCAGAGTCATCGGAGAGCTGCGGGATGAGGGCGTGTACCGTTTTGGTGTATCCGATCATCTTCATCATGATCAGATCACGGGCCGTCGAGATGTTGTATTCCCTGATCGGGTTGTTGTCACGAAGGACGGCTGTGATCACCAGCTTCGATACCGGCCCGACAGCGGAGAGCGCGGCGTCGATCGACTCCGGCACCAAGAGATCGACACCCAGCCCGGAGACATTCGGACCTATCTCCGCGGCCTTCGAGCCGGCGCGTTCGGGGTCACGTCCGGTGATGACGACCTCATCTCCCTGCTCGGCGTAGTGCCTGGCCACTTCGCGCCCGATACCACTGGTTCCTCCGACGACGACCACTGAGCCTTCTGGCATGCTCTCTTCTCCTTGCGAGGTCGATTGGCTTCCCGATCTGACGGGTGTGTTCCGAGGATATACATTCCGGGGGTGGTCGCGTGCAGTGCGACTGATCACCTGAGAGGCGAGGCAGATAAGCGATGAGCGACGGGGCCGGGTTCGATGTGTGCGTCGTGGGGGCGGGCCTGATCGGGCTCTCGGTGGCGCGAGCGCTGGTGGAGGAGCACGAGGGCCTGTCACTGCTGGTGCTCGACAAGGAGAGCGGCGTCGCCCGTCACCAGAGTGGGCACAACAGCGGGGTCGTCCACTCCGGCCTCTACTACAAGCCAGGCTCGTTGAAGGCCAGGCTCTGCACGGAGGGCAGGCAGGCGATGTATCAGCTCTGCGCCGACGCGGGGATTCCGTTTGCCAGGACCGGCAAGCTCGTGATCGCCACTGAGGCCTCCGAGTTGGAGGCCCTCGAGGAGTTGGAGCGCCGTGGCCGGGCCAACGGGCTGAGCGGCCTGCGCCGCATCGGTCCCGAAGAGATCACCGAGATCGAGCCGGCGGCCACGGGTGTGGCTGCGCTCCATGTTCCCGAAGCCGGTGTCGCGGATTTCCAGCCTGTTGCCGCCCACCATGCCGCATGGCTCGTGAGAATGGGCGCCAGGGTGGTCACCGGGGTCGAGGTGAGCTCCATCTCTCATGGTTCCGAAGGTGCGACGATCCATGCCGGAGAGCGTCGTTTCACCGCGAGAGTGCTGGTCAATTGCGCCGGTCTTCACTCAGATCGGGTCGCGGAGATGGCCGGTTTGGATCCCAGGGTGCGGATAGTCCCTTTCCGGGGTGAGTACTACCGGCTGAGCGATGAAGCGGCCCACCTGGTCAGGAGTCTCATCTACCCCGTGCCCGACCCGCGTTTTCCCTTCCTCGGTGTTCATTTCACAAGGCGTGTCGACGGAGCCGTGGAGGTCGGGCCCAACGCTGTGCTTGCCTTCGGCCGCGAACAGTACCGTGGCTCCGATGTCGACTGGGCCGAGCTCGGCTCGATACTCTCCTATCGAGGGTTCCGCAAGCTGGCCTCCCGGCACTGGGTGTCGGGAGCCAGGGAGCTGATCAACTCGAGGTCGAAGCTTCTCTATACCCGTCAGGCGAGACGTCTCGTGCCCGAGCTGCCCGGCGACAGCCTGATCTCCGGAGGGTCGGGGGTGAGGGCCCAGGCGGTGGACTCAGCCGGGAACCTGGTCGACGACTTCGTCATAGAGCGGGCCGGCTCGACTATTCACGTCCTCAACGCCCCGTCACCGGGGGCGACGGCCAGCATCGCCATCGGGCGCTATGTGGCCGACAGGGCTAGACACCTGTTGTCTGGCTGAACCACGATCGAATTGTGTAGTGTCACTAATCAGTGACCACCGAGACAGCGCCAAGGGTTGCGATGATCGGCCTCGGCCGCATGGGCTCCGCCATGGCCCAGCGCATCGGCGGGGCGGGGTTCGACCTGATTCTGTGGAACCGTGACCGCGCCAAGGCCGCGGCCGTGGCCTCGACGAGCGGAGGCCGCGTTGCCGACAGCGCCTCTGGCGCTGCCGCCGAGGCCGATGTCATAGTCACAAGCCTGGCTGACGATGCGGCTGTCCGGGACGTGTACCTGGGTGACTCGGGGATCGGCACCGGGATCGGGGAGGGCAGCGTTGCAGTCGACACGAGCACAGTCGACCCGGCGACCATTCGCGAGGTGGGCGATTCGCTCGACGCTCGAGGAGCCGGGTTTCTCGACTGTCCCGTGTCCGGGAGCGTATCTACCGTCGAGGCGGGAGCCCTGACGATCATGGCCGGAGGGGACCGTGGGCTCTTGAAGCGGGTGGAGCCCGTGCTCGACTCGGTGTCAAAGCGCATCGTCCATGTCGGCGAGCGAGGCGCCGGCGCCGCATGCAAGCTGGCGGTGAACGCTTTGCTGCACGGGCTGAACGTCGCCCTCTCCGAGGCCCTCGTGCTGGCCGAGCGGGCCGGGGTTGACCGCTCCATCGCATATGAGGTGTTCGCCAGCGGAGCGGCCGGCGCGCCATTCATCGACTACAAGCGCCAGGCGTACGAGCACCCCGCGGGCGCGACGGTGGCATTCAGTCTCGAGTTGGTGAGAAAGGACCTCGAGCTGATAACCCGCCTGGGCGAGCGAGTCGGCGCTCCGATGAGACAGGCGGAGACCGGGCTCGAGATCGTCGCAAGGGCGATAGAGGGGGGGTTCGGCGAGAGGGACCTGAGCGCCATTGCCGTCTGGCTGCGCGGGGAGGGAGGCTGATGGCCCAGCACATCGTCCGTGCCAAGGCCGACCTCAGTTACGATGTGCCTGCCGAGTTCGTCGGGCTAAGCGATGGCTATACCGGCGACGCCGTCGTGGACGAGGCCGGTGGATCGACCCAGATGGGATTTCGCCTGGCCGAGCTCGCTTCCGGCGGGCACGTCGCGGACCACGTCCACTCGTTCGAGGAATCCGTATACGTCGTCGAGGGTCGCCTGACCTTGGACACCACCGAGGGCAGCTACGAGTTGGTATCAGGCGACTACGCGCTCCTCCCCGTAGGCATGACCCATGCCCTGCGCAACGTCTCCGACAGCCCGGCCTCCTTCGCCGAGATGAAGGCGCCGCTGCCGCGGGAGCGTCTTGGGTTCGACACCCAGTTCCCGACGCCCATACCCGCCGACGACCCCGTGCCGATCGACGTTCGCGATCCGCGCAACCGGTACTTCGGCCATATCGACCCCGAGAACATGGACCCGGCGATGCAAACCCAAGACAAGCTGGCACTCAGTGCCAGCATGCGCACGGCGCTTCTCGTCTACAGCGGGATCAGCGTGAAGATGATGATCGACTCCGATCTCGGCGCAGACCTGTCGACGATGTTCATGGTCCAGTACGAACAGGGGGGGTTCGCCGGCGCACACGACCACCCACTCGAGGAGACATACCTCATCCTCGAAGGCGAGGTGGAGGCAAAGTTCGACGGGACCACCTATCACCTGGAGTCGGGTGACCTCGCCTGGGCCGGCGTCGGTTGCGTCCACGAGTTCCGGAACATCGGCGAGGGGGTCGTGAGATGGCTCGAGACACAGGCCCCTCAGCCGCCGCCGAGGCACTCATATCGTTTCGCCCGGGACTGGGCATACCTGAGCGCAGCACTCGAGGAAGAGACTTCATGAGGACGACGAGAGACGAAGGAGCAGACAATGGATGAGTTTCCGGTAGCCACCACTTTCTCCCCGGGTGTGATGGGCGTCGACTGGGAGAACAGGGTCGACTGGGAGCGTCTTCGCCAGTACCGGATCGGCCGCGCCCGGATGATGATGGAAGAGTTCGACCTCGGTGCTCTTCTCTTGTTCGAGACGTCGAACATCCGGTACACGACGTCGACCCAGATCGGGTACTGGGCCTTCAACAAGGGGGAGCGCTGGGCGTTGCTGACCCGGGAAGGGAGACCCCGCATCTGGGACTTTGGCTCCGCGGCGAAGGCACACCGCCTCCAACTTCCCCACATGTACGACACCGAGAACTCGATAGGTGGCAACACTGGCCTCCAAGGGGCGATCGGGCCCGAGACCGGGCTGCATACCCGCGCAGCCATGGAGATAAAGGCGGCCCTCGAGGCCGAGGGCCTTGCCGGGGAGCGTCTCGGGGTCGACCTAGCCGAGACCGGCGTCTTCCTCGCGCTCCAGGCCGAGGGGCTCAACGTCGTCGACGGCCAGCAGGCGATGATGCGGGCCCGGGAGATCAAGAGCGAGGACGAGATCATCCTGCTTACCCAGGCCTGTGCGATGGTCGACGGCGTCTATCAGGACATTTTCGAGATGCTCAAGCCGGGAATCCGGGAGTCGGATGTAGTGGGCATGGCCCACGACCGGCTCTTCGGTATGGGCTCGGAGTTCGTCGAGGCGATCAATTCGATAGCGGGGGAGAGGTGCAGCCCACACCCTCACGTGTTCTCCGACCGTCTCATCAGGCCCGGCGACCAGGCCTACTTCGACATCATCCACGTTTTCAACGGCTATCGGACCTGCTACTACCGCACCTTCGTGGTCGGCCGGGCGACCCAGGCCCACCACGACGCTTTCAAGCAGACCCGGGAATGGATGGACGCGGCCATCGACCTCGTCAAGCCGGGGGTCACCACCGACCAGATCGCCAAGGTGTGGCCCGAGGCTCACGAGTTCGGCTTCGAGGACGAGATGGACGCCTTCGGCCTGCAGTTCGGGCACGGGGTTGGCGTCGGCCTGCACGAGCGGCCGATCATCTCCAGGCTCAACTCGCTCGAGACACCCGTTGAGATCAAGGAGGGCATGGTCTTCGCCCTCGAGACCTACGCACCCGCATCCGACGGGCGATCCGCAGCGCGCATCGAGGAGGAGGTCGTGGTCACTGAGAACGGCTGCGAGGTGATCACCTTGTTCCCGTGCGAGGAGCTCATGGTGGCCAATGCCTACTGAGCAGCTCTACGACTACGCCCTAAGAGAGCCCCGTCTCCCCGAGCCTGCCGACCGGTCACTGGCCGATGCGGACATCGACATCGACGACCGCCTGGCGATGTATCGCTCGCTCCACGAGCTGAGACAGTTCGGGAAGCGTGCCTATGACCTGTTCCTCCAGAACCTGGTGAAGGGGACCACCCATCTCTCGCTGGGGATGGAGGCGATAGCCACCGGGTTCGGGGCGGCGATGCGCCCAGACGACTATACGTTCGCGACCTACCGGGGCCACGCCCACTCCCTGGCCCGAGGGATGGATCTCGGGGCCGCCATGGCCGAACTCCTGGGCCGGGAGAATGGGATCCTCGGTGGCAAGGGTGGCTCGATGCATCTCACTGACGTCTCAAAGGGGATGATGGGCTCGTATGCGATCATCGGGGCCCATCTGTGTGTCGCCAATGGGGCCGCCTGGTCAGCGCAGATGAGGGGTACAGACCAGGTCGCGGTCGCGTTCTTCGGCGACGGGACAACCAACATCGGCGCATTCCACGAGGCTTTGAACATGGCCAAGATCTGGGACCTCCCGGTCGTGTTCGTGTGTGAGAACAACCTTTACATGGAGTACACGCCGATCGACCTGATCACCGCGGTGAAGAACCCCGCAGCCGACCGCGCCCCTGCCTACGGTCTCGAGTCGATCGTCATCGACGGCAACGACCCCGACGCCGTGTACCTCACCGCGACCAGGGCGCTGTCACGGGCACGCTCTGGAGGTGGGCCCACTCTCATCGAGGCTGTCACCTACCGGTCAGGAGGCCACTCGCGCGCCGATCCGGGCAAGTATCGGCCGCACCAGGAGGTCGAAGCGTGGACAGAGCGCGATCCGATCCCCGTCTATCACGATCGGCTGCTGTCGCTGGGAACGCCCGAGTCCAGGCTCAGCTCGATCGAGAGGGAGGTCGCCGAGGCGATCGACGCGGCCACCGAGTTCGCCAAGTCCGGCCGTGAGCCTGGTGAAGACTCGCTCCTCACCGAGGTGTTCTCCGATGGAGGCTCCCGGTGGCGGAACTGAGTTATCGGGAGGCGGTGGCCTACGGCATCGCCCAAGAGATGCGACGTGACCCGGATCTGGTGATGCTCGGAGAGGACATCGCCGCCGCAGGTGGCGTCTTCAAGACCACGGTGGGCCTTCTCGACGAGTTCGGCCCCGACCGTGTCCGGGACACCCCCATCTCAGAGCAAGCGATCCTCGGGGCAGCCATGGGCGCCGCGATGACCGGAGTGCCCGTGATCGCCGAGATCATGTTCTCCGACTTCATCGCGGTCTGTTTCGACATGCTGGCCAACGAGATCGC
>CAZAHX010000094.1:0-1185 GCA_964485005.1 uncultured Acidimicrobiaceae bacterium
CGGCGACCTCAGCGTCCCGAACGCTGCGCGCTACCAAACTGCGCCACGTCCCGTGAGGGGAAGTGTACTGCCCTCTCAGTCGTCAACCGCGTGGTGAAACCCCAACCCTCTTGATCACACCGGCTCGGCGCGGTATCGGTTTGACATGACCTCTTCAGAGGCCGCCCGTCACTCGCTGTATGCTCGTCTCCAGGAGGTGCTCGGACCCGAGCATGCCGATACCCTGATGACCAGTCTCCCCATCGATCCCGGAGCAGAGTTGGCCACCAGGAGCGACATCGAGCTGCTGCGAGCGGAAATCAAGGAGATCCGCACCATCATGCTCGAACAGCAGCGGACCTATATGGCCACCACGGTCGGTGCGATGACCGCCCTCACCGCCATCTTCGGGGTGATCGTCACGATCGTCGTCTAGACGAGCAGCTCGGCGATCTGCACCGCGTTGAGCGCCGCCCCCTTGCGCAGGTTGTCACCCACCGCCCAGAGGTTGATCCCCCCCAGCTCACCGAGCGTCTCCCGAACCCGGCCAACGAGGACCTCGTCGATCCCGGCGCTGTCCAGCGGGGTGGGGACCCGGTCCTTCCACAACGAGACGCCGGGGGCCGAGGCAAGCACCGCCATCGCCTCGTCTGCACTCACCCGTCGCTCGAACATGAGGGTGGCGGCAACGCCATGGCCGACCAGGGTGGGGACCCGGACACAGGTGGGCTCCACTCTCAGCTCGGGTAGGGCGAGGATCTTCCGGGACTCGTTGACCAGTTTCAGCTCCTCGGTGGTAT
Organism: uncultured Acidimicrobiaceae bacterium; assembly: GCA_964485005.1. Classification (GTDB taxonomy): domain Bacteria; phylum Actinomycetota; class Acidimicrobiia; order Spongiisociales; family ZC4RG35; genus JAHWLC01. Next base: position 780 of record CAZAHX010000094.1, read on the forward strand.
AGCCGGAGTCCGACTCTTCTCCGGCAAAGGGAAGGACGTTGAAACCGATGGGCCGCGGGTAGATGCGAGGTTCTGGGTCCTCCCAACCTCCCGCCATCAGCGACTCGACATCAGGGCGAAGCAAGTCGGTCTGGGCGAGCAGCTCGGTCACACCGCCCTGGCCGGAGCCCGACACCGATTGGTAAGAAGTCGCCACCATCGACACCAGGGCCGCCGTCTCGTGAAGGGGTGCGGCGGCCATCATCAGGGTCATGGTGGTGCAGTTGGGGTTGGCGATGATCCCCTGGTGGTCACCAGCCGCCTCGTCGTTGACATCCACCACCACCAGCGGGACCTTGGGATCCATGCGGAACGCCGACGAGTTGTCGATGACAATCGCTCCGGCGTCGACGAAACGACGGGCATG
>CAZAHX010000094.1:1285-7464 GCA_964485005.1 uncultured Acidimicrobiaceae bacterium
GCGCTTTCGGCAGCATCCGCCCCCACCAGGGTTATCACGCCGATATCCCCCAGGTTGGCATGGGCCATCCCGGCGAGTTCGGACTTCCCAGAATCACCCCCGACCACAGTTCCCGGCTCGTTGTGAAACGACGACCTGACATGGACGAGCACTTCGTGGTCGCGTGCATGCTCGACGGAGTGGGGCATGAGGACCCCGGCTCCCGCCCTGGCCAGCTCGAGCATGTCCTCGTAGCCGATGGCCTCGAGCTTGCGGGCCTCGGGGACCACCCGGGGGTCGGCGGTGAACACTCCGTCCACGTCGGTGAGGATCTCACAGGAGTGTGCATCGAGAGTGGCGGCCAGCGCCACCGCCGTGGTGTCCGAGCCACCGCGTCCCAGGGTGGTCACCTCACGCCTCTCCGGGTCGACCCCCTGGAACCCGGCCACGATTACCACCTTCCCCTCTGCCAGAGATGCCGTCACCCGCTCCCCGGTTATTCGCGTTATCCGGGCCCCGCCATGCGCCGAGTCGGTGAGGATCCCCGCCTGAGAGCCGGTGTAGGAGACCGCGGGAACACCGCGGTCGTTGAGGGCCATGGCGAGCAGCGCCATGGTGATCCGCTCCCCCGCGGTGAGCAGCATGTCCATCTCCCGGGGATGGGGGTTGGAGCTGATCTCGGCGGCAAGACCCAACAATTGGTCGGTGGACTCCCCCATGGCAGACACCACCACCACCAGCTCGTTTCCCGAAGCGCGGGTGTCCCGCACCCGGTCTGCCACCGCCTGGAGACGACCGGGATCGGCCACCGACGAGCCACCGTATTTCTGTACCACTACCGGCATGACACCAACAGTCTGGATCGTAGGGACGGTGATGACGAGGAATCCCCGTTCCGGCCACCGGGGCTGGCACGCCTAGAGTCGCCCGCCATGTCGGACCGGAGACAACGCCAGAAGGAGCGGCGCGCCGCCAAGAAGGAATCTGAGCGCAAGCGGGCCTCTCGCCGGGAGCTGATCCGTCGGATAGGGACCGCCCTCCTCTTCGGCTTGGGGGTTGTGGCGTTATTCGCCCTCCCCGGTCTGCTCGACGGTGACCAGTCCGAGCTGCCCGGTACCTATCAGAACTTTCGCGATCAGCCAACCGCTTGTGGCTCCCAGCCTCCCCCGGCCGCTCAAATCATGGTTTTTGGCCAGGCCGAAGGACAATCCGATGTGTTGCCGGAGAGCGAGGTCAGGGCGACCATCACCACCTCCTGCGGTGACATCGTGGTGGATCTCGACCCGGCGGCTTCCCCGGCCACTGTCAACTCGTTCGTGTTCCTGGCCCGAGAGGGATTCTACGACGGTCAGGTGTTCCATCGCATCGTCGAGGACTTCGTCATCCAGGGGGGCGACCCCGAGGCCAGCGGGATGGGCGGTCCCGGCTATTTCATTGCCGACGAGTTCCCCGGGGAAGGCTTCGTCTACGAGGAGGGGGTGGTGGCGATGGCCAACCGCGGGGCGAGAAGCACAGGCTCGCAACTCTTCATCGTCATCGGAGAGGACGGCGCCCATCTCACCCCCTCGTTCAACGTGCTGGGACGGGTGGTGGCGGGCGACGACACCCTGGAGAGGATCTCCGCGCTGGAGACCGCAACCGCGCCCGGCTCGGTGGAACAGAGCCTGCCCCTCGAGACGGTGTACATCGAGTCGATTGATATCGAGGTGACCGGTTCCTGACAGTGCCAGGCGCGATCATCGGTCACGATGAGCGTCGACCTGCACACCCACTCAACGGCCTCCGACGGTACGGTGACGCCCGCCGGGCTGGTCGATGAAGCGCTGGCGCTCGGCCTCTCCTCCTTGGCGGTCACCGATCACGACACCCTGCAGGGGGTAGAGGAAGCACGTCGCGCCGCCGCCGGGACCGATCTCGAGGTGATCCCGGGGACCGAGTTGTCGCTCGACTACGACCGGGGCGGGATGCATCTGCTGGTCCTCTGGCTGGAGCCGGGGGAAGGCCCGCTTCAGGACCGCCTCGCCTCACTCCAGGCGGGCAGGGACGTACGCAACACGGCCATCGTCGAGCAGCTCAAGGCGCTGGGTATGAAGCTGGAGATGGCCGAGATTCTCGAGGAGGCCGGCGAGGGCTCCGTGGGGCGCCCCCACATCGCGGCGGTGATGATGAAGAGGGGCTTCGTACCCGACATCAGCACGGCATTCGATCTGTGGCTGGCCGCAGGGAGGCCCGCCTATGTGAGCCGCCCCCGGCTCGCTCCCGAGGAAGCCATTGGCCTGGCGCGAGAATCCGGGGCGGTGCCCATCCTCGCCCATCCCCATACGCTCGGGATCCACCGTTCAGGCGATATGGCTCGTCTGCTCGTCCGCCTCGTAGACGCCGGGCTCATCGGGCTGGAGGCGGAGTACTCGTTGTATCGGCGACACGAGCGCGACGGGTACGGCCACCTCGCCCGTCGCTTTGGCCTCCTCCCCTCGGGGGGCAGCGACTACCACGGCGAATACAAGCCGGGTCTGCAGTTGGGGACCGGATACGGCGATCTTCGGGTGCCCGAGGCGATGGCCGAAGCCCTCCACGAGCACGCCAGGGCGAGATGAGCCGGCCATTGGGCATGGGGACCGCGGCCGCCGTGGTGTCGGGCAGTGTCCTCCTCTCCCGGATCCTCGGGCTGGGCCGGGAGGCGTTGATCGCCGGCCTCATCGGGGTGACCGGGGAGAGCAGTCTCTACTTCGATGCCTTCCTCATTCCCGATCTGCTCAACTATCTGCTCGCCGGCGCCTATCTCACCATCACGCTGATCCCGATCTTGAGCCGGCATCTGGAGCAGAGCGACACCGTGGCGGCCAGCCAGGCGTTCACCTCGGTCTTTCGTTTCGTGGCATGGGCGATCGTGACGCTCACCGCCGTCCTATGGCTGGCGGCCGATCCTCTCGTCGATCTGATCTTTCCCGAGATCGAGGCCCGGGATCGTCTGGTGTCGATGACACGGCTGGTCCTACCCGCCCAGATCTTCCTGGTGTTGGGCGCGCTGCTCATGGCCGTGCAGTACGCCCATCGACGCTTCGTACTCCCCGCCCTCGCCCCCCTGATCTACAACCTGGGGATCATTGGCGGCGGTGTCATCGGGGCCAGCGCCGGCGAGCCCTCCCCCGAGGCTTTCCTCATCGGAGCAGTGGTGGGCGCGGCGCTCGGCAACTTCGGGCTGCAGTGGTTTGGCGCCCGTCGCACCGGCACATGGTTCGGGGCCGTGCCCCGGGAGAAGTCGGCGGTCGGCGAGTATCTGACTCTGGCCCTGCCCCTGATGCTCGGGCAATCGATCGCAGTGCTCGACGAGCAGTTCGTCAGGATCTTCGGCCAGGTGGAGGAGACCGCGACCGCGGCGCTGTCGTTCGCCAGACGGCTCAACATGGTCCCGATCGGGGTCATTGCCCAGGCGGCCGGGGTGGCCGCTTTCCCCTTCCTGGCCCGGCTGGCGACCCGAGACGACGACACGGAACTCATCGGGACCACCTCGCGGGCAATGCGCATGACTTTCTTCGTCGCCGCCGCGGCGACTGCCACCCTGGTGGTCCTGGCCCGGCCTCTGGTGCGGCTCATCTACCAGTACGGGGAGTTCGGCGCCGAAGACGCCGAAGTGGTCGCGGGGTTGCTCGTGCTATTCGCCATGAGCATCCCGGCATGGGGGTTGCATCAGATCCTGGCTCGGCACTTCTACGCCAAGAGGAAGATGTGGACCCCGGTGATCATCGGCACGGTTTTCACCCTGGTGGCCATCCCGGTGTGGCTCGGGTTGTACGAGGTGATGGGAGTGGAGGGGTTCGCCCTGGCCTCGACCCTGGTGATGACCGGTTACGCCATCGCCATGCTGGTGGCCTGGGGCTACGACTCGGGGTGGCTCGCGGTGCGGCAGGCGGGGCCCTCCCTGCTCCGGAGTGTGGTCTCGGCAGTCGTCGCGGGCGGAGTGGCCCTGCCCCTGGTCGACGCCCTCTCCGGCGACGGCCCGCTCACGGTGTGGGAGGGCCTGGGTGCGGCCGTCGTCGGCGCGATCACGGTTACCGCCGCCTTCCTCGGCGTCGTCTTACTGCTTCGCTCCCCCGAGCTGGCCGAGATAGCGGCGCGACGGAAAACCTCCGGTAGTTAGGCCCGTATATGGGCCTAACTACCGGAGGTTGTTCGGACCACTACTCGGGGATCACCACCTGGTGGCGTGGGATGAGCCCTCCATGGGGGTCGACGGCCCGTACCCAAGCCGGGAGCCGCCCCGATCTCTCCGCGATCCGCTGCCCCGCAGCCCTCTCCTCGGCTTCGATGCGATCGAGGACCACGGCGATCACCGCCGCCTCGAACTGGTCCGCGCCGCCTTTGATGGCGAATGGCTGATCGGTCATCTCATCTCCACGAGCTCGATCAAGGTACCACCGAGGTCTCCCGGGTGAACGAAGGCGATGCGAGCCCCCCGCCCCCCGATCCTCGGGGATTCGTCGACCAGCCTGGCCCCCTGTGCGCTGAGGTGGTCCAAGGCGGCTTCGATCGACGCCACCGCGAACGCGACGTGATGGAGACCCTCTCCCCGCTTGGCCAGGAACCGGCCCACCGGGGTGTCCCCGTGGAGAGGCCTCACCAATTGGATGAACGAACCGCCTACGGGGATCATCGCCTCCTCGACACCCTGGCTCTCCACCACCTCCCGATACAGCGGCTCCACCTGGTACCGGTCGCGGTAGCCGGCGATGGCGTCGTCGAGATCGGCGACGGCGATGGCGACGTGATCCAGGTTGAGCAACTTCACCGTTGACAAGGTAACCCCCCGGCCGGGCTTCACTCCCACGGAGTGGGGGCAGTATCCGGCGTAGCCGGGGGAGGGGCGTCTGCTTTGGGGGACAAAAAGTACCTGCCCGGTAGCATCAGGCCAGGAGGTCGCCATGAGCAATTCCGTCATCACCGGCATCGCCCGGACGCCGATCGGCAAGTACGGCGGTGTTCTCGCCCCGTTGCGCGCTGTGGATCTGGGGGGAGCGGCCATCGCCGCCGCCCTGGAAGGGTCCGTCATCGAACCGGCCGTCGTCGACGAGGTCCTCTTCGGGCAGGTCCTCCAGGCGGGGGAAGGCCAGATCACCGCCCGTCAGGCGGCGGTGAAGGGGGGTCTTCCCATGACCGTCCCTTCGGTGACCATCAACAAGGTGTGTCTTTCCGGGATGTCAGCGATCGGGTTGGCCGACCGGGCGGTGCGACTCGGAGAGGCCAAGTTCGTCATGACCGGTGGTATGGAGAGCATGTCCAACGCCCCTTATGTCAGCCGTGACCTCCGCTGGGGGGCGCGCATCGGGAATGTGGAGATGATCGACGTCATGCAACACGACGGTCTCTACTGCGCCTTCGACCACTGCACGATGGGAGAGTCCTCGGACTCCAAGAACGAACGTCTCGGCATCGACCGCGCCGAGCAGGACGAATGGGCTGCGGAAAGCCACCGGCGCGCTGCCGCGGCCACAGCCAACGGCCAGTTCGCCGAGGAGATCGTCCCCGTCCAGGTACCCCGGCGCAAGGGTGAGCCGGTGACCGTTGATACCGACGAGGGGATCCGCGAGGGCACCACCGTGGAGACATTGGCGGATCTTCGCCCGGCGTTCATCGAGACGGGGACCATCACCGCGGGCAACGCCTCCCAGGTGTCGGATGGAGCAGCCGCGGTAGTGGTCGCCGATCGGGGAGCCGCCGAGGCGTCGGGTGCGCCGATCCTCGCTGAGATCCTGGCCTACGGCCAGATCGGTGGGGTGGACGCCACCCTCCACGAGCGTCCTGCTGAGGCCCTCGCCGTGGCGTTGAAGAAGGCCGGACTGGAGCCCTCCGATCTCGACCTCGTCGAGATAAACGAGGCCTTCGCCGCGGTGTCCCTGTGGGCGGCGCGGATGCTCGACCTTCCCTCCGAGAAGGTGAATGTGAATGGGGGCGCGGTGGCCTTGGGCCATCCACTGGGCGCCACCGGGGCCCGACTGGTGGTGACGCTGGTCAATGCCCTCCGTCATCGCGGTGGTGGCGTCGGAGCCGCTGCCCTGTGCGGCGGGGGAGGTCAGGGGGACGCCATCATCCTGCGGGTGGGGGATTGATGGCCCAGCCGATCGAGAGGAACCTCGGTCTCGACCTTGTCAGGGTGACGGAGACCGCCGCCATGGGGGCGGCGCGTTGGCTGGGTCGGGGCG
>CAZAHX010000095.1:0-7456 GCA_964485005.1 uncultured Acidimicrobiaceae bacterium
GCGGTGGTGCAATCGGTGGTCCCCCGTGCCCGACTCGGCCCCGGGGCCGTCCTGTTCGCATGCTTGTTTGCCGCACAAGCGGCACTCCTGGTTCTCTCCCCGATCCTCCCCCAGGTCGCCGATGAGTTCGGAGTCAGCACCGCCACCGCGGCTCAGCTCAGATCGGTCTCGGGAATCACTGCGGGTGTCGTGGCACTGCTGCTGGCGACCATCGGGAACAGGTTCCGTCTCTCTGATCTCCTGAACCTCGGCTTGCTGCTCCTCGCCGTCGGATCCTTGGCCAGCGCGTTGGCGCCGACCTTCGTCATCCTGTTGCTGGCCCAGATCGTCATCGGGCTGGGATTGGCCGCGGTCCTCTCGGGGGGTCTGGCGGCATCGGAGACCTGGGCGGTGGACGGTGACAGCGCACGAGTGCTCTCCTGGGCACTTGTCGGACAGCCGGTGGCGTGGATCGTCGGTCAACCACTGGCCGGGCTGGTGAGCGGGGAAGACTGGCGGTGGGCCTGGGTCGCCGTCCCTTTTGCCTCCGCCGTCGTGGCGCTGGGAGCGATGGCCCTCCGCAACAGGGTCATCCCCGACGCCGGCCAGGAGTGCGACCCCCTCGGGCTCTGGAAGCAGCCCGGTGTCAGGGGGTGGGCGGTCGCCGAGCTGCTCGCCTTCGCGGCCTGGGCGGGCACCCTCATCTACGTGGGAGCGCTGTTCATCGAGTCGTACGCCATCAGCGTTGGCGCCACCGGGTTGATCCTCGGGCTGGGAGCGGTGTTCTACCTGCCCGGGAACTCGCTGGGACGGCGTCTGCTGGGAAGAGGGCCCGGGGTCTTGCTCATCGGCTTCTCCCTGGCCGCGGGGGCTTCGGTACTGGCTCTGGGAACGACTCGAGCCGGTCTGGCACTGAGTGTGGTCGTGTTCTCCATCTCCGTCTTCTTCGCCGCCGGCCGGACCATCGCCGGGGCGGCGATGGGTCTCAAGCTCTCCGACGGTCGTCGTCTAGCCGCGATGAGCGTGCGCACGGCCACCGTCCAATTCGGATATCTGCTGGGGGCGGCGCTAGGGGGTGTCCTCCTGGCGAACTGGGGATTCGCTGGGGTGGGATGGGGATTCGGTCTCCTCTTCGCCATGTCTGCGGCCATCCACGTCCCTCGGGTGCGCTCAGGAGAGCGGTTGGAGTCGGCCGTCCGCTTCCTACGACGCCGACAGCCGGTGACGGAGTCGTAGCGCGGTCTGCGAACCGCGTTCCTAAGGCTCCACGGGCCATATATGGCCCCTGCAGCCCAGAGAATGCCTACGGCCACCGACCCATGACGCCGCCTGCGTAGCTTGAAGCAAACCCGTCCACATTGGAGGTACCTGCAATGCCCGAGCCCATCGTGTTCATAAGCCACAGTGCGGTGAAGGAAGGCAAGCTCGAGGCCTTCCAGGAACTCAGTCGGGACGTGTTCCCCATGCTGGAGGCGGACAAGCCGGGGACCGTCTTTCAATATGGCTACGTCGACGAGGCGGAGACCGAGATCCACTTCGTCCACGTCTTCCCCGACGCCGAGGCGATGGACGCCCACATGTTGGGGGCAGGAGAGCGCTCCGGGAAGGCTGCCGAGTTCATCGAGACGAGGGAGTTCGAGATCTACGGCAAACCCAGTGAAGAGGCCCTGTCCATGCTTCGACAGGCGCCGGGAGTCGATGTCGTGGTGAGGCCGCTCGGTGTCGGCGGGTTCATCCGTCTGGGTGAGCGCTGAGGAAACGGACGTCCGCGCCAGCCTCAGGCAACGGCCCGCCTCCGGTCAGGAATCGTCCTCGTACTTGAACGAGACACGGACCCGTGCCCGGTAGGCGACGAAGGAGCCCTCGTCGAGCTGCATGTCGAGTTTCGAGACCTCGGCGATCCTGAGGTCGCGCAGGTGCTTACTCGCCTTGGACACTGCGACGCTCGCCGCCTTCTCCCACGACTCGGTGGAGGTGCCCACCAACTCGATGATCTTGTAGACGCTCTCGGCCATTGCTTCTCCCGATCGACTGGCGTGAAGGCTATCAACGGGACCGGATTGGCCGCGGGGCGAGCGGGGGCGATCAGCCTTCCCCGAGGGCACCGACGGCAAAGGCGGCCAAAACGCGCGCCGCCCTGGCCAGATCGTCGACAGCGATCGACTCGTCGCGGGCATGCATCGCCGAGGGGCGGCCGGGGCCGTAGGTGACCGCCTCGATGCCCGCCGAGTTGATCAGGTGCCTCACATCGCTGGAGTAGGGGGTGCCGAACAGGTCCACCTCCTCCCCGAACATCTCCATCGACCGACTCATCAGGGCGACCGTCGGGCTGTCTTGCCCGATCTCGGCCGGGGCGTAGACCCCCTCGGCCTCAGCCACCTCGATGATGATCTCGGCATCGGCCAGCGTCTCGCCTAGCGCTCGCCTCAGAGTGAAGAGAACCGAGTCGACCGTCTCCCCGGGGATCATCCGTCTATCGACGAACAACTCGCAGACGCCAGGCACCATGCTGGGGATCACCCCGGAGCGGACCATGGTCGCCGTCCAGGCCGGCTCCCCCAACAGTGCATGCTCGGAGGTTGGAGTCGCTTCCAAACGGGCGATCGTCTCCAGGACCTGGGGAAGCCGATCGAGTGGGTTGTCGGCGAGGTCGGGGCGTGAGGCGTGGCCAGCCCTGCCCTCGATCGTGAGCCGGATGGTGACCAGACCCCTCTGGGCTATCCCCAGTCGGAGATCGGTGGGCTCGAGCACCACGCCGAGGGGGGCAGTGAACCCGGCCTCGATCAGCGCCTCGGTTCCCGGCTCGCCACGCTCCTCCCCCATGGCGAAATGGAGCACCAAACCATCGGACAAGCCCTCAGAAGCCAGCCATTGCGCCAGGGCCACCTGGATGGCGAGACCACCCTTCATGTCGCATGCCCCCCGCCCGTGGACCGCGCCGTCGGCAACGACGCCCTCAAAGGGAGGGAAGCGCCAGCTCTCGGCATCGTCGACGGGGACCGTGTCCAGGTGACCGTTCAACAGAACTGCAGTCGTGCCCCCTCCGCTTGCCGCCAGGCTGGGCCGGCTGGCCTCGCCGACCAGGACGGTGTCGTATCCGGCCGACCTGAGCTCGTCGTCGATGACCAATGCCAGGTCCCGTTCGGGGTGCTCACCGTTGACCGAGGGGACCGAGACGAAGCGCGAGGTCAGGGCGGCCAGACTCTCCTCGGTCAGTTGTGGCGCATCGGCTATCCGCGCTGCCAGCTCCGACGACTCCACGCTGAGAACCTAACCAGGAGACCGCCTCTCGGATCGATCCTGGTCAGCTGTTCACCGCGATGAACTCGAGCACCCGGCTCCAGGCGTCGGCCGACTCCTCGGCGAAGTCCTCGTACTTGCGGTCGAAGAACGAGTGCGGGGCACCCGGGTAGACCACCACCTCGTGGGGAACCCCGGCGGCGGCCAGGGTCTTCTCGAACGCCTCGACCTCCTCCTGGGGGATGCCCTCGTCGGCGCCACCCATGAGAGCGAGGATGGGACATGTCATCTCGCCGACCCGGTCGATGACCGCGTCGGTCTCATTGCGGGCGGGCCGGCCGTAGAAGCCGACCGCACCGGACACCCCCAGCCCGTTGGCGGCCTGATGCCACGAGTTGGACCCCCCGAAGCAGAAGCCGACGGTGAACACCGCCCGGTCGGGGTCGTCGGCCCGGAGCCGGGCGACCGCGGCGGTGACGTCCTGGCGGACCCCGTCGACAGTGGTGGCCTCGACGTGGGGCCGGTAGGCCCAGTCGTTCGTGCGCGGCCCGATCCCGGCGGTGCGCCCGAAGTAGTCGATGGCGATTGCGTCATGGCCGGCCTGGGCAAACCGGGTACCTAGGTCCTTGTAGAACTGGAAGAGACCCCGCACGTCGGGGAGCACGACCACCGCGGCCGGCGAGTCCTCCTCGCCACCGGCCTCGAATGCCATGAACTCGTTCCCGTCCTCGGCGGTGAGGGTGATGTCGGCCGTGGTGACCGGGCGGTCGCCCCCCGCCACCGGTGGTGAGGAGTCGTGATCGAAGCACATGGGCCTCAGCCTACGGGGAGGCCTCCGCCTCGAGTTGGGCCCAGGTGCACTCCTCGGAGGCCTTGTCCTCTCGGAAACCCTGGAACGAGGGGGCCCTCAACCGACCCGCCGTGGTGAGCTGACGATGCTCGACCTTGGCCACCAGGGACGGTGTCACCCAGTGCGCCTGGCGAAGCTCGGGCCGGGATCGGATCACTTCGGAGGGGAATGGCGGGTCAGTCTCCTCGAGTGCCTGGAGCCGGGTCATGGCATCGGCCAGGGAGCCCCGGTCGAAACCGGTGCCGACATTGCCCACGTAACGCAGCGCATCGCCGTCGTACACCGCCATCACCAACGAGCCCAGGCTTCCCTTTCTCCGCCCCTCGCCTTCGGTCCATCCCACGATGACCACGTCGGCGTCGAAGGTGATCTTCACCTTGAGCCAATCCCGAGAGCGCGCTCCCGGCTGATAGCGGGAGGACCGCCGCTTGGCCATCACCCCCTCGAGACCCTGGGCCTGTGCCGCTTGGTACAGAGCCACCCCCTTGGCCTCGGTCACCGGGGAGAGTTGGATGATGTCGGCGGGGACGATCACCCCCTCGAGCAGTCGGCGTCGCTCTTCCCAGGGCCGGCCGGTGAGGTCCTTGTCGTCGAGGTAGAGGAGGTCGAACACGAGGAACGCCACGGGGATCCGCTTCGCCATCTGCTCGATCTTGCGCTGGTCTCTGAGGTGCATGCGCTGTTGGAGCCGTTGGAAGGAGGGGACCCCCTCGTCGAAGGCGACGATCTCCCCGTCGAGCATGGCGTCGAGGGCCACCACCTGGTCGTGGAGGTCGGCGAGCTCCGGGTAGGCGACGGTGATGTCCTTGTCATTGCGGGAGATGAGCCGGGTCTCCTCACCGCAAACGGCGATGGCCCGAACCCCGTCCCATTTCGGCTCGAACACCCAGTCGGGGTCGTCGAACTCCTCGTCGGTGAGCGTGGCCAGCATTGGATCGGCAGGAGGAGGATCCTCGCCGGGTGGCCGATCGTCGGCGGACATGATCGCCAGCCAAGCGTCCTTCCCGTTCATCGGCCCGGTGTGGACCAGGTGCCAGACCCCGGCGAGACGCTCCCCGTGGAGACGGAAGGTGAGCCGCTCCTCGTTGCGGTCGACCAGCTCCCAGATGCCGTGGTCGAAGATGCGCACCTCTCCCCCGCCGTACTCGCCCTCGGGGATGGTCCCCGAGAAGGTGGCGTAAGCCATGGGGTGGTCCTCGGTGTGGATGGCGAGATGCCGCTCCCCGCGGCGGCGGGGCAATCCCTTGGGGACCGCCCAGGACACCAGCACCGGGGTGTCCCCGTTGTGCATCTCCAGGCGGAGGTCGTGATGGAGGGCGGTGGCGTGGTGCTGTTGGATCACGAAGCTGGGTCCCACCGGTGCGGTCAACGGGTCGACGTCAGCGGTGACCTGCTCGGCCGGGGGCTCCGGGGTGGCGTCGAAGTCCCGCTTCTCCTCGTAGGGGGTGCTGCTCATGATGTTTCTGGCGGCGTCTCCGTCAGCGGGTGGCTCAATAAGCCTCCCCGAAGCCGACTCTATGGCGCCGGCGTCAGTTCCGCGGCGTCTCCCCGGGGAGGGCATAAGAGGTGGTCTCGATACTCCTCAGAACCTGGTCGATCTGGTCGAGTTCGGCATCGGTGTCCTGGCCGCTGAGCTCGTTGAGCCGGTTGAGCTGGGGGCCGACCCGGCCCGTCCAGGAGCCCACCGCCTGATTGAAGGCGGCGACCGTCTTCCCCAGACTCGACCCGATCCCGCCGAGATGGCCGATGAATGTCGCCATGCGGCGGTGCAGCTCCCGCACCTCGTCGAGGATCTGGTCGGTCTGCTGGATGCCCCGATGCTCGGCGAGCAGGGCGGAGACACTCATGATCAGGGCGTAGAAGGCGCTGGGCCCGGCCAGCACCACTCGCTTCCCCATGAGCCGCTCGATGACCTCGTGGCAGATCTCGGCGGTGGCCTCGTAGACCGACTGTGAGGCCAGGTACATGACCACGTATCCGCCCGATGCCAGCTCGTGATATCCCTTGTCCACCAGGGCGCGGCCCTCCCGCTCGATCTCCTTGCCCTGGGCCAGCAGCAGTCGCTGACGCTCCTCGGGGTCCTTCGCGGCCAGGGCCTCGTTGTAACGGGTCACGGGGAACTTGCAGTCGACCACCAGGCTCCGGCCACCGGGGAGGTGGACCAGGGCGTCGGGAGTGCCGTTGTCGGTCTGCTGCTGGTAGGTGAAGTCACGACCCTCCACCAGACCACCGAGCTCGAAGATGCGGAGCATGGAGATCTCCCCCCAGCCTCCTCGGGCGCGGTCGTTGCTGAACAACCCGGAGATGCCCTGCACCCGCTCCCCGATCCCCCGCACCTGCTCGTCGAGTGAAGCCTCCCGGCTCGCCACCGTCTCCTGGAGTGACGCCAGCTTGGTGTTGAGCTCGGTCATCTTGGCGTTGAATCCGCCGTCCCGGCCGGCAAGCTCGGTCTGCAACGTGGTGAGCACCTGGGCCAAGTCGGGCCCGGCGTCGCCGCTGCGGATGCGGGCCACCGAGAGGCCCAACCAGACCACCGCCCCCACCGCCATCACGAGGCCTACAGCCAGCAAGATCTCAGTTGTCATTTCGTCCTCCTCCAGTCACGGTGTCAGTGTGACCGGGGGGTGGGACAGATTTTGATTCGTATAGCCTTAGAGCCGATGGCCGACACCGATCCCACAACGCTGAATCGACCGGAAACCCGCACCGGCCAGGGCGATTCCGACCACTACGCCCACATTGTGATGAAGGACGATCAAATGCGTGGCTACCTCGCCGGGGAAGCCATAAAGGCGCTGTGTGGCCAGTTATTCGTCCCGTCACGGGACTACGAGGGGCTCCCCGTATGCACCCGCTGCGTCGAGGAGCGGGACCGTCTCCTCGCCGGGATGAAGCGGCTCAACTGAGGTTCCAGGGTTTAGCGGTGCCCGAAACGCCTAGGGTGGCTACCGGGCGAAGTGCGCCTATCCCGACGAGGGTTCAAGTGCTCCGTCAATGATGCTCCGGCCGCTCTCTTTACTCCCGTCTTAGCCTTCCGGTGATCGAATCGCCCACCGGTATGGAAGGCATCACGTGAATCCGCACCATCCTGTCGACCCTGAACACGACGACCACGGTGGGCTGCACCGAGATGTGCCTGTCTTGGTGGAGCGGAGAGACATGCTGCGTCTCCTGGGCGGCTTCAGCCTGGCCGGTCTGCTCGCCGCCTGTGGATTCGGGAGCGGAACCGGAACCACCGCCGGCTCCACCATCGCCCCCACCACGACCACTCCTCCCGGGGCGGACACCACCACACCGGCCACCACCACCCAGCGAACGCCTGCACCGGCTGTGTCACCTGGCGCCGAGATCCCCGATGAGACTGCCGGGCCCTTCCCCGCCGACGGC
>CAZAHX010000096.1:0-7432 GCA_964485005.1 uncultured Acidimicrobiaceae bacterium
CTTATCCCTGACCGCTAGCTGACTTCTCATCTCGACCCAAACGGTAGTGCGCAGTCCGAGGTGACGTAGGAGGTTCGCTCCCTAGAGTCGTCCTTCATGTATGGCATCGCGATCGCCGTAACCGCTTGTCTGCAAGCTGGTACCAGAGCTGACGTCGCCTGGCTCGTAGCAGCGGACGGCCTGGATGTCTCCGACTGGTCGGAAGCGGTGGCCCTCACTCCCGGAGGAGGTCGCACCGGGTCAATCCTGGGTGGAGCTCTCGACGGCAAACTCGAAGATCTGGCCGGTCGGTCGAGCACCGGCCGCCTGGTTGAATTCGAGCTGAACCAGGTCGACGCCCTCATCGCCGGACTGCCGTCGGGCGGCTCGGCATCAATTGTCATGGCCCCGGCGGAGACTCTCCCTCCCCAGGTCTGGGAATTGGCCGTGAGGAGGGAGCGGTTCTGTGTGGTCGCCGACCTGGACGGAGACGAAATCACGTCGATGAGCGCCTACTCGGAAGACAACATCGCCGAGGCGGACCCCGAAACCCGAGAGATCCTTCGGTCGGGGCACACCGGCTCGAGACGGGACGACAACCGTGTCACTTCGATATTCACCGCCCTACCCGAGATGGTGGTGGTGGGGGCCACCCCGGTCGGTCAGGCCCTGGTGGACCTGGGTGCCTTTCTCGACTGGCAGGTCCGATTGGTCACCGAGCCGGGTGAGGTCATGGGCCATATCGCTCCCTTGTCGGCGCTCGACAAGGTGGTGGTCACCGGCCACGATACTGAGTTGGCGGGCTCTGCTCTGGCGGCGGCACTGGACAGCGAAGTGGGATACATCGCCTCGCTGGGCAGCCGGGAGATGCAGGCTCAACGCGCGGACTGGCTGGCATACCGAGGCATCACGGAGCTGGACCGGATCCACGGACCGGCCGGACTCGACATTGGCGCCGATAACCCGGCCGAGATCGCGGTTGCCATCGTCGCCGAGGCCATCGCCGCCCGCCACCGGGGCTGACCGTGGAGCCAGTCCACACCTACCGTTAAGCTGTACTGTGCAAAAGGGTCAGTTACAAGGAGATCTCCGATGACAGTCCGCGGCGACAATACGGCTGAGATCCTCCAGTCGGTTTGGGAAGTCGACCATGACCACACGCATCTCGACGAGGACTGCAGTCCGACCAAGTCATGTCGCAACATGAAAGGGATCACCTTCGAGGGCTTCGGCGACCCGGGCATCGACACTGCCAAGGCCTGGAGAGCCAGGTTGGAGCGCGAGGGGAAGCTGAACGAGGAGGGCGGCACGCTACGCGACCTCGTTCTCGGACCCGGCGAATAGGCCGGCCGGTCAGGTGGTCCAAGCTCAGTCGGGTGTAGCCGAGCTCACCGAACGGCTTCGCGGCGGCGATTATCTCGTGGACCGGGGCTTGGCCACGGCGGTCCACGTCGCCATGACACTGGGGCGCCCACTGCTGGTCGAAGGCGAGGTGGGCGTGGGTAAGACCGAACTCGCCAAGGCACTGGCTCGAGTTTTCGACAAGCAGTTGATCCGGCTCCAGTGCTATGAGGGCATCGACACCAACCAGGCCCTCTACGAATGGGACTATGCCCGCCAGATGCTCCAGATCCGAGCGTTGTCGGAGCGACAGCTGGCCGACGAGACGGCGGTGGACCAGCTCTTCGGTCCGAAGTTCCTGCTCGAACGTCCGCTCCTTGCCGCCGTCAGAGCCGGGGATTCCGCAGTGTTGCTGATCGACGAGATCGATCGGGCCGACGACGAGTTCGAGGCATTCCTCCTCGAGTTGCTCTCCGACTTCCAGATCACGATCCCCGAGATCGGAACGATCACCGCCGAGGCTCC
The DNA here is from genome assembly GCA_964485005.1 of uncultured Acidimicrobiaceae bacterium. Lineage (GTDB taxonomy): Bacteria > Actinomycetota > Acidimicrobiia > Spongiisociales > ZC4RG35 > JAHWLC01. Next base: position 1,846 of record CAZAHX010000096.1, read on the forward strand.
TCCCTTGGTGGTTCTCACCTCCAACCGCACGCGCGAGCTCCACGACGCCTTGAAGCGACGGTGTCTATACCACTGGGTCCCCTATCCGGAGCCAGAGCGAGAGGTGGAGATCGTCCTCGCCCGAGCTCCGGGCGCCACTGAGGCGATAGCCAGGAAGGTGGTCGAAGCGGTGAATCGTCTGCGCGGGCTCGACCTCGCCAAGCCTCCCGGGGTCGCTGAGACCCTCGACTGGGTGGCGACATTGGGGGTCCTGGGCGACCCCGAACTCGATGCCGCCACGCTGCGGGACACGCTGGGTGCTGTGGTCAAGGAACGAGACGACCTCGATCTGGTGCTTGACCACCTGGATGGGCTCGCAGTCGATGGCTGATCTCGACACCACGCTCGAACAACTCCCGTCGGTCGACCGGGTGCCCTTCGTCGAGATGCTCGTCGACTTCGGCCAGGAGCTGAGAAACGCTGGCCTTTCCCTCGGCTCCGGAGAGCTTCTCGCCTATTGCGCGGCCATAGCGGCCCTTGATCCCGGGGATCTGCTTGATCTCTACTGGGCGGGGCGCTCCACCCTCCTCACCAGACGGGAGCAAATCCCGGAGTACGACCGGGTGTTTCGTCGCTTCTTCCTAGGCCATGGGGAGAACCTCCCTGAGGAAATGAGACGTCTGCTGGATCGTTCGGAGGTCGAGCAGGAGGCGGTGATCGAGGTGCCGGCGACCGAGCCTCAAGAGTCGGGCCAGGACGAGGAGGAGGCCCGGCTGGGTCTGGCGGCCTCGGACATCGAGATTTGGCGGCACAAGTCTTTTTCCGCCTGCACCGAAGAGGAGCTGGTGGCCCTGCGCCGGATCATGAACCGCATGAGGCTGATCCCTCCGCGTCGCCGCACCCGCAGGACCAGGTCAGCGCCATCGCCCGGCCGCCCTGACATGAGGCGGACCGTGCGGGCGACGATGCGGCAACACGGTGAGCCTGTCGAGCTGTTCTGGCGAGCACGGAAACCAAAGCTCCGCCGCCTGGTGCTTATCCTCGACGTGTCCGGCTCGATGGCCGACTACTCGAGGAACCTTCTTCAGTTTGCCTACTCGGCCCGAAGGGCGAACACGAGAGTGGAGGTGTTCTGCTTCGGAACCCGCCTCACCCGGATCACCCCCAGTCTGGAGCGGCGGCGACCCGATGAGGCCCTGGATCGTGCGGCACGTTCGGTGTTCGACTGGGAGGGCGGTACTCGCATCGGCGCGGCCATCGAGACTTTCGTCAAGAAGTGGGGGCGGCGCGGCATGAGCCGTGGCGCCATCGTGGTCATCTGCTCCGACGGGCTCGATCGGGGCGACCCGGCACAGCTCGACCAGGCGATGGAGCGGCTCTCGCATCTGTGTCACCGGCTGGTGTGGGTCAATCCTCACATTGACGACGAGGATCTTTACCGGCCCAACACTCTGGGAATGATGGTGGCAGCCCCACACGTCGATGTGATGATGTCCGGGCGCGATCTCGCCGCGCTCGAGAGGCTGGCCGAGCGTCTGCCCGTGTTGAGATGACCGGAGCGAGACCATGAGATGGAGCGTCTCGTTGCAGGCCGAAGGTGATCGCGAGATCCGGCTTGAGGAGGTGGTCGAACTGGCCGACGCGGTCGCCGGTCACGAGGGAATCGCCACCGGTATGGGAACACACACCTACGGGGTGCAGGTAGTAGTCGAGGCGGATTCCAGCGAGGAGGCGCTACTCCTCGCTACCGACCTGTTCCGAGCCGCGGCCAGCAGAGCTGGACTTCCGACCTGGCCGATTGTCAACGTCGAGACTCTCGCCGACGAGGAGGAGATGGACTGGTATCAGGCGATTCCGGAGGGCCGGGGGCTCGAGGATGGGGCACAACGGTGATTCGGCTCGGCTCGCTGGCGGGACACGCCTTCGAGGGACCGCGCCTGCTCGCCGGGTGGACGGCGCCGGAACGCCCCGGGGTCTACGCAATCCTGTACCGGCCGGATCCGAGCGCCGAGCAGGAGCGCTACGGCGTGATCTACGTGGGGCACTCCGATGACCTGTCCCGGGAGGGTTTCCCATTCGACCACGAGCGGGCGGCCTGCTGGCTGAAACGAGTTGATGGCGACCGGTTCAGACTCCACATCTGCACGCTGGAAGCACCGGGAGCAACAGCGGGCCACCGGGAGGAGATCACCCGCGAGCTGTTGGCCATGTACGAGCCGGGCTGTAACAGGGAACGCTATGACCGAACCTGGCAGGAGCAGTGGATCGGTGACTACCGGGCGCCGACCACCGGGCCGCTCACCACGAGCCGCCACCTCTCCGACGAGGGAAGCGAAGAGCGTTAGTCCGGCTGATACCCGACTGCATGGAGGAGTCGGGAACGGCGGCGACCGGATGCCGGCGCGGCCGGGCCACGCTCGGGGACTTTCTCCGGATCGTACGTGGCTCCGGTGACGATCCCCTCGGCCATGTTGTAGAGGAGGGGGAGCGCCCCGGCAATGACGCCTCCGGTCCGATTGACGTGGCTGAGGTTGCCCTGGATCGACTCGGCGTTGGTGTTGATCCTGGCCACCAGCTCGTTGCATTCTTCGAGCTTGGTGGCGATGCGGGTGAGCTGGCCCCCCACGATCCACAGGTAGACGGCGAGCCCGGCGATCAGCAGCACGATGTCGACGACGGTGAAGACGATCAGGCCGGTCATGAGCGGACCTTCCCGAGCACGCGGCCCAGGAACAGGTGATGCTCCAGACCTTCGGCGAGCACGGCGTCGACGCCGGCGGCGGTGGTGTCGAGCAAGGCGGCTTCGGCGGTGTTGGCCTCGGCCCGGGTGAGCGTGGCCTTGATCTCGTCCACCCGGCGCTCGATCCGCCGCACCAGCAGAACCAGGATGGTGAGCAGGGCCGCCACGGCCACCACCACCCCGAACCCGGCCCAGTTGGCAACCTGCCAGAGAGTCTCTTGGGATTCGGTCAGTGCGAAAACCATCTCAGCCTCCCAGACGCTCACGGCCGCGCTTCAGGCCCTCGATGACGTTGATCGCCATGGTGTTGGTGGTGCTCAGATTGGCCAGAGCCGCGGTGTTGTGCACCGACTTCTGCAGGCTCTCGTTGATAGAACCGGCCTCGTCGCCGATCCTGCGGGCCAGCACCAGGATCGGGACCACCAGGGCCACGACTACCAGGACCACGACGATCCCGATGATGTACCCGATCATCCACCCTGTGTTGCCGTCGAAGAACTCGCTCATGGTCTCCTCCTAGATCGACTCGGCGAAGTCGCTGACCGGTTTGAGGTTCGAGTTGACGGAGGCCACCACTTCAGGGACGGTGCTCGTCTTCTCGGCCACGACCTCGACCCCGCCCGTTAGGGCTCTTAGGGTTCTCAGCGTGGCGACCAGGTGGCCGATAACCCGGATCAGACCCAGAGCGGCGGCGGCGATAATTAGGGTCGCTAACACCAGGGTGACTATTGCTGCGGCTGGCATGTGGCTCCTCCCTTCAACTCAACAGCTTCGAGACCGAACCGGCGTAACGGACGGCACCGACCGAGACGTTCTCGATGGTTTCATCGGTCGTGGCGAGCAGGTCGGGGACTCGGTCCACTGCTCCGATCAATTGGACGCCACCGGCCAGGATCTCATCCGAAGCCCCTCTGATCCTCTCCAGAGCCGCCAGTACCCGGTTGAGCAGCGCTACCAGAACCGGCACTACCACCACTAACAAGACCGCATTGCCTATCCACCACCAGACCATTCAGAACCTCCTCACACTCGACCGGGTTCGTAGGGCAGGAAGAAGCGTCGCGCCACCCGTTTGAGGGCCATCCACGCCGCCTTGATCCCGATGACCAGCCCGCTGGCGCTTTGAGCCTGCTGGACCTGGTCGGGGGCGACCCCCCGCTCGAACGCATCGATGCGGGCCTGCATGTTGGCGGCGAAGTCGCGCATCAGAATCTGGGAGACATCCTTGATCATGCCTTTGCCGTATTGGGCGGCGGCTCCGGAGAGCTGGATGTCCTGGGTGACGTGCATCCGGGTTCCGCCATCGGCTACGGGGAAGAGACTCATCGTGAGACCAAGGTTCGCCTGTCCTCGCCCTTTCTGGTCGGCGCCGGCGGCGTCGATGACGATGGTTCTGGTCTCGTGATCACGGTCGGTCACCGTGGCCATGCCTGAGAACCGCATGTCGACCGGGCCCATCTTGATCGTCACGTCGCCGGTATACCGATCGTGGCTCACCTCCTCGGTGAGGTCGGCACCGGGGAGACATGCGGCAACCTGAGGCACGTCCTGGCAGAACTCCCAGACCTTGTCGATGTCCTGGGGAACGACGATGGAGCTCTCAATCAGCATCAGACCCTCTCCTTGATGAACTTCTCGGGATCCTTCTCGAACGCCGTCCGGCATCCTGGGGCGCAGAAGTAGTACGTCGTTCCCTGGTACTCGTAAGGCCGGCTGCTCTCATCGGCATTGACGGTCATGCCACAGACCAGGTCGATCGCGGTTGGCGACTGCTCGACGGTCTCATCCACTCGAGCCCGACCCAGCTCACCCTCCGCTTTCAGCGCCACCAGTTCGGCGAGTACCGCCACCGCGATCTCAGCATGGGAGGTGTGGCCCAGATCGAGTCCGACGGGGACCCGGACCCGCTCCAGTTTCTCTTGCGGCATCCCGTGGTCGGACAGGTATCCGAGAACCGCGTCTCCCCGTTCGTGGGAGGCGACGAGTCCGACGAAAGCAGGGTCGGCCTCCAGGGCTCTTTCCAGGGTGTCCTCGTCGTTATGACCCTGTGTGGCCACGATCACGATCGAGTCTTTGTCGACCTGTTCGGCGCGGAACTCATGGGAGTCGGTCAGCTCAGCGCGCCACCCGAGCACGGATGCCAGGTCGACCAGGGTGGTGGCCATCGGTGACCGTCCCACCACGACGAGCCGGGGGTTGGAGAGCACTGGCTCGACGTAGAGCTGAAGCGCTCCTTCCGACTGGCAGGTCATGGGCACGGCGAGCATCCCCTCCGGAACATGCCCGAACTCCTCGGGGGATCCGAGCAGGATCAGCTGCGGTTCGCCTTCGGCGATGATCCGTTGTGCCTCTCGGATGACGACCGGCTCGGCGCAGGCGCCGCCGATCCAGCCATGGATCTCCCCGTCGGCGGTGATGATCGCCCGCGCTCCCTGATGGCCCGAGGAAGGACCTTGACGCCATACGACGGTGGCAAGGGCGAACTTCTCGCCCTTGCTTGCCAGCTCACCGGCCAGCTCGAAGATGCGCCAGGCTTCGGCGGAGTGGGAGCTCAAAACTCGACCCTCACCGGTGGTGCTCCGCTCACGTCCTCGCCGGTCTGGAGGGCACCGAAGACCCGGTCGGGGAAGAGGGGCATGTCGATGTTGCTGACTCCGGTGCCTTTGAGAGCGTCCATCACCGCGTTCACGAAGGCGGCGGGACCACCGACGGCGGCACACTCGCCGATGCCCTTGGCGCCGATCGGGTGATGCGGGCAGGGTGTCACCACCTCGTGAAGCTCGAATCCCGGGGTCTCCCAAGCGGTGGGCAGCAGGTAGTCGGTGAAGTTGGCCCCGATGCAGTTGCCTTCCTCGTCGAAGGTGATGA
>CAZAHX010000097.1:0-7406 GCA_964485005.1 uncultured Acidimicrobiaceae bacterium
AGGATATTTTGACCCCGAGGACCAGCCGGCGAGGACCACGGCGTAGACCGCCATGGACGACATGGCGAGGATGAAGAGCAGCCCTATGTTGAGATCCGCCCCCTGCAGAGCGATCACCTGACCGCCAACCGTGATCGGGGCGCCCCAGGGGACCATCATGAAGATGAGGAATGCGGGGATCACGGCGAGGAAGGGGGCGAGCATGTACATGCCGAGCTCTGCCTGGCGCGGGTTGATCCCCTCCTTGAAGAAGAGCTTGAGACCGTCGGCCACGGTCTGCAGCACTCCGAATGGTCCTGCCCGGGAAGGCCCGATGCGGCTCTGCATGTCGGCCACGATCTTCCGCTCCGCCCAGACGTTGAGGATGGTCACCGTCAGCAATAGCCCGAAGGTGAGCACCACCCGAAGAACCACGATGCCGAACTCGAGCCAGCTCATGGCCCCACCTTCTCGATACTGACCACCGGGTCGTTGCCCAGGCGGGGACCGCCGGGCTGGTTGAAGGGGACTCGCACCGTCCGGGGGATCCCGGCGGGGTCGACCATCACTTCGGCTTCACCCTCTCCCTGCTCGGTGCGCAGGGTCACCCGGTCGCCGACGGCCACTCCGAGCGAAGCCGCGTCGTCGGGATGGAGCACGGCCACCGGTCCCGGAGCCAGAGAGCGCAAAGCCGGGGAGTGACGGAGACGCACCCCGTCGTCGTACATCACCTTGCTCACATGGAGGCCGAGACCCGGTCCCGGTCGGTTACCCGTTACCAAAGCCACCGGGATGTGGCTCAACAGCGGACCGCCCTCGAGCGGGGCCAGGGCCCCGTCAGGCGCCTCCCACTCGAGATGGTCCCAGGTGATCCCCTGGTAGGCGGGAGCGACAGTGGAGATCTCCTTGTTGATCCCCTCGGCGCTCCCCAGGCCCAGGGGAGAGCCCATGCGGGTGGCAATGTCCTCGATGATCGACCAGTCATCCCGGGCCTGGCCGGGGCCGGGGCGGATCCGGTTCAGCTTCTGAACCCGGCCTTCGACGTTGGTGGCCGTCCCTTCCTTCTCCGCGAAACCGAGAGCGGGGAGCACCACGTCGGCGCGCCGGTTGGAGTCGTTGAGGAAGAGATCGATCGAGACCAGGTACTCAACCGCTGCCAGGGCGTCGGTGGCGAGGCCCGGCCGGGGCAGGTCGCGCAGAGGATCGGCCCCGACCATGAGCAGGGCCCTGACATCTCCCTCCACCAGATCCAATAGGACCTCCCCGGTGCCCTTGCCCGGGTTCGTCGGGATCGGGCCCCATACCTCCTTGAACCTGCGGTTCGTCGAGCCGTCGATGGCAACCCGGCCGGGAAGCAGGTCGGGAGCCAAGCCCATGTCGAGGGCGCCGTAGGTGTTGGCCCTGCTCGCCAAGGGGAGGAGTCGAGCCGAGCCCGCCCTCTCCCGGACCATCGCCGCCACCGCCTCGGCGAGGTGGGGACCGTCGGCGTGGGATGCCATCCCCACCAGCGCCACCACCTTGCCCGCTCCGAGTGACTCGGCCACATCACGATGACGGCCACCCTCGATCTCGGCGAGGAGATCGAGACCGGCGCCGGGGCGATAGGTGAGCTTGTGCGTCGCCCGGTCGTCGAGACCGTTGGCCCAGGGATGGACCACCACCAGAGTGGCCCCCAATTCCTGTGCCGCCCGGCGCACCCGCAGATAGAGGGTGGGGTGCTCCTCTTTGAGGTCGGGCCCCCAGACCAGGATGGTGTCGGCGTCGTCGAGGTCGTCGATGCGGGCCCGGTCCACAGTGCCCACCAGGAACTGCGAGGCGAGGGCGTCATCCAGCCGGCAGTCGACGTTGTTGGTCCCCAGGGCGACCCGGGCCAGCTTGGAGAGGGCGTATGCGTCCTCGTTGCTTCCCTGCGCGCCGCCGATCACGGCCAGCGCCTCCCCACCGCCCTCGTCTCTCACCAGCCCCAGCCGGTCGGCCACCGCATCCAGGGCTTCCGCCCAGCCAACCTCCTCGAAGTCCGACCCCCGGCGGATCAAGGGGCTGGTGAGGCGCTCCTCGGAGCCGAGATACTGGAAGCCGAAGCGATCCTTGTCGGAGAGCCAGCCGTGGTTGACCGCGTCGTGGTCGACACCCTGGTGTCTCAGCACCTCGTTCTGGCTGGCATGGATGGCGATCCTGGGATGGGCGGTGTCGTAGAGGGAGCTGCTCTCCACCTCGACGAGGTCCCAGGGTCGGGCGCGGAAGCGGTAGGGGCGGGCGGTGAGGGCGCCGACCGGGCAGATCTGGACGGTGTTCCCTGAGAAGTAGGAGGCGAAGGGGTGCTCGGGGAAGGTGTTGATCTCAGTCATGTTCCCCCTGTCGAGGAACTCGATGAGGGGGTCGCCGGATATCTCGTCGCTGAACCGGGTGCAGCGGGCGCAGAGGATGCAGCGCTCCCTGTCGAGCAGCACCAGGTCGGAGATGGGGATGGGCTTCTCGAAGCTCCGCTTGATCTCCACGAACCTGCTCTCACCCGGGCCGTGGGAGAGGGCCTGATCCTGAAGAGGGCACTCTCCCCCCTTGTCACAGACAGGACAATCCAGCGGGTGGTTGGCGAGGAGGAACTCGAGCACCGCCTCCTGGGCCCGTCGGGCGACATCCGAGGAGGTCTCGACTCTCATCCCGTCGGCAACGGGATAGGTGCACGCGGTGACCAGGGCCGTGCCCCGGTCGGTCTCCACCTCCACGAGGCACATCCGGCACATCCCCACCGGCTTCATCCGCTCGTGCCAGCAGAATCGGGGGATGAAGGTTCCCTCGTCCTGGGCCGCCTTGATCAGCAGCTCCCCGGCTCGGGCCGCCACCTCCCGCCCGTCGAGCACGAAGGTGACCGGCTCCGAGGTCCGCCTCACCTCGATGCCCTTCCTCGAGAGATCGTCGCCGCGTCGGCTAGCCATCGATGTCGCTCGTTTCTTTGGCGACGAACGGGCAGCCACCCAGCTCGACATGCGCTCGGACCTCGTCGGAGAAGTAGTCGCGCAGCGCGAGTATCGGGGAGATCGCCGAAGGGCCCAAGGGGCAGATGGTGGTCATTTTGGGAGGCCAGTCGAGGCCGACGCTGATCCCGTCCGAGACGTCGAGCATCAACGCCAGGTCCACCGGTCTCCCCTGGCCGTCCTCGATGCGACGCAGCACCTGCTCCAGCCAGGTGGTCCCCTCCCGGCAAGGGGTGCACTGCCCGCACGACTCGTGGGCGAAGAAGCCGACGATCCTCTCCGTGGCGCGGATCATGCAAGTGGTCTCGTCCATGACGATCACCGCGCCCGAGCCGAGCATGGACCCGGCGGCGTTGGTCGCCTCCTTGGTCATCTCCAGATCGAGATGCTGGGAAGGGACGAACCAGGGCGCCGATGCGCCACCCGGTATCCAGGCCTTGAGGTTCTTTCCGTCGGGGATCCCCCCTCCGATCTCGAAGATGAGCTGTCGCCAGGTGATCCCATGGGGCAGTTCGTAGTTGCCGGGACGGGCGATGTGGCCACTGAGAGAGATGAGGAAGGTGCCGGTGTCGTCACCCGGGACCAGACCGGCATAGCCGCCGGCCCCCATGGCGAGGACATGGGGCAGGTTGGCCACCGTCTCGACGTTGTTGACGATGGTCGGCTTCATGTAGAGACCGATCGCCGCCGGGAAGTAGGGAGGCTTCAGCCTGGGCTCGCCGCGGAGACCCTCGAGCGAGTTGATCAGCGCGGTCTCCTCACCGCAGATGTAGGCGCCCGCGCCGAGATGGACGGTCACCTCGAGGTCGAAGTCGGACCCGAATATGCCCTTTCCGAGATATCCCCTGATGTAGGCCTCGTCGATGGCGGCCTGGACGCGGCGCGCCGGCTTGGTGTACTCGCCTCGCACGTAGATGAAGGCGTGGTGGGCCTCGTTGGCTATGGCGGTGATGATGGTGCCTTCGAGCATCTGGTGGGGGTCGCGCTCCATGAGCTGGCGGTCCTTGAAGGTCCCCGGCTCGGACTCGTCGGCGTTGATCACCACGTAGCTGGGTCGCCCCTCTGCCAGGAAGCTCCACTTCAGACCGGTGGAGAACGCCGCCCCGCCCCGGCCGAGGAGCCCCGATGCCTTGACCTCCTCCACAAGCTGCTCGCGAGTCAGCCCCAGCGCCCTCTTGGCCTGGGCATACCCGCCGGTGGCCTCGTAGCGATCGATGGTGTGCGAGTCGTCGGGATGCTCGGTCATCCGACGGGTCACCACCAGCGGGGCCTTCATGCCTCGCCCTCGCGGCCGACGGTCCCCAGCGGCCCGAAGGCGGGGTACGGGCCGATCGCGCCCTCATCCTCACGAATCGCCCAGTCGAAGCTGCGCCGCGACCCGAAGAGTTGCTGCATCTCGTCTCCCTTGAGCACCTCGGGCCGGGCCGCCCGCAGCCATTCCACCAACTCGCGAGCCTTCTCCGGGGTGACTCCCTCGATCAGCTCGTAGTTGACCTGCACCGCAGGGGCGCCGCCGCACGCACCGATGCACTCGGCGTGCTCCACGGAGACCAGGCCCTCCGGGTCGGTCTCTCCGTGGGGGACTCCGGAGGCGTCCTCGATGGCGTGGAGGACCTCGTCGGAGCCGAGGAGCATGCAGGAGATCGAGGTGCAGCAGGAGATGAGATAGCGCCCCACCGGCTCCCGTTTGTACATCGTGTAGAAGCTGGCCACCGCAAATACCTGGGCCGGGGTGATGCCGCACCATCGGGCCACTTCCTCCATGCCCTCGTCGGTGAGATAGCCGTCCTCGGTCATCGCCAGATAGAGCAGCGGCATCACCGCCGAGCGCCGCTCCGGGTATTGAGCCACGATCCGCCGGGCACGCTCCTGGGTCTCATCCGACCAGATGCTTCTGTGTCGATTATTCGGTCCAGGAGCCGGGTTTATCGACACAGAAGTCACCGGTCCACGTCTCCCATCACCGGGTCCATGGAGGCGATGGTGGCGATGGTGTCGGCCACCATGCTGTCGGCCATGGCGATGGGCAGCCCCTGGAGGCTGTAGAACGAAGGGGCCCGAGTGTGCATCCGGTAGGGGCGGGCCTCGCCGTTGGACACGAGGTAGCAGCCCAGCTCGCCCCGGGGCGACTCCACCGCCACATAGGTCTCGCCTGGCGGGACCTTGAATCCCTCGGTGAACAGCTTGAAGTGGTGGATGAGCGCTTCCATCGACTCGTCGATGCGGCCACGGGGCGGGGGGGTGATCTTCTCGTCGTCGATCCGCCAATCCCCCAAGGGCATGGACTCCATTACCTGGGCGACGATCTTCAGCGACTCCGACATCTCCTCGACCTTCACCCGATAACGGTCGTAGACGTCGCCCTGGCTGCCGAGGGGCACATCGAACTCGTACTTCTCGATCCCCGAGTAGGGAAAGGCCTTGCGAAGGTCCCAATCCACGCCGCTGGCCCGCAGGTTGGGGCCAGTCAGGCAGTAGGCGATCGCCTCCTCGGCGGTGATGATCCCCACCCCTTTGGTCCGGGAGAGCCAGATCGGGTTGTCCTTGAGCAAGTCGTCGTATTGGGCGAGGCGCCCCGGCATCTCCTCCAGGATCCAGGCGACGTCGTCCTTCCACCCCGGGGGCAGATCGGCCGCCACCCCGCCGGGGCGGATGTAGTTGTGGTTCATGCGGAGACCGGTGGCCTTCTCGAAGAAGGCCACGATCGACTCCCGCTCCCGGAAGCCGTAGATCATCATGGAGAGGGCCCCAACATCCATGCTGTTGGTCGCCAGGGCCACCAGGTGGGAGGAGATCCGGTTGAGCTCGGTCATCAGGATCCTGATCGTCTGCGCCCTTGGGGGTACCTCGATGCCGAGAAGGCGCTCCACCGCCAGCGAGTAGGCCAGCTCGCAGTGGAAAGGGGCGAGATAGTCCATGCGGGTGACGTTGGTGGGGCCCTGGGAGAAGGTGAGCTGCTCGGCGGTCTTCTCCATCCCCGTGTGCAGATACCCGATTATCGGCTTGGTGCGTCTGATCACCTCGCCCTCGAGCTCGATCTGGAGGCGAAGCACCCCGTGGGTGGAGGGATGCTGGGGCCCCATGTTGACGATGCTGCGCTCCTCGTCGGCGATCTCGTCGTCGAACACGTAGTCGTCTGACACCGCCGTCCCCATTTGCTCCCGGAGCCTTGCGCCCGACTCCGCCTCTCCGATCTCCTGGGTTCCCTCGTCGGTCGGTTGGAACTGGGGCTCCTCGGTGCCCGCAACCCAGATGTCGAGAGTCTCGGAGTCTCTCACGGCAGGCTCCTCCGTCACGTCAGCGAACCTGGTGAGATCTCTTGAACTGGACCGGGACCATTCCGACGGCGTCGTCCTTGCGCAGGGGGTACCCCTCCCAATCGTCGGGCATGAGTATGCGGGTGAGGTCGGGGTGGCCCTCGAAGCGGATACCGAACATGTCGAAGACCTCCCGCTCCCCGAAGCTGACTCCGGGCCATACCGGGGCCAATGAGGGGACTTCGGGGCCCTCCCGGGGGGCGGTGGTGACCATGCGCAGCCGCGTTCGGTAGCTCATCGACACCAGGGACGCCACCACCTCGAATCTCTCGGGACGAGCCCGCATCCAGTCGACCGCGGTCACGTCGACGCACATCTCGTATCCGGCGTCCTTGGCGGCCTCTGCGAACTCCCGCCACTGCTCACGGGGTACCCGGACCACGTCCTGGCCATGGGAGGTGTCCCAGATCGCCTCCTCGAACCGCTCGACGAGGGGCCGGTTCACATCGGTCACCGCTGGATCTCCCCCGCCATGATCTTGTCGTGAAGGGTGAGGATGCCGTGCATGAGGCTCTGGGGTCCGGGCGGGCATCCCGGGACGTAGATGTCGACGGGCACGATCTGGTCGACCCCCTGAACCAGGGCGTAGTTGTTGAACATCCCCCCGGTGGAGGCGCAGGCGCCCATTGAGATCACCCACTTCGGATCGGCCATCTGGTCGTACACCTGACGAAGCACGGGCGCCATCTTCTGGCTCACCCTCCCGGCGACGATCATGAGATCGGCCTGCCGCGGCGAGGCGCGGAACACCTCCATGCCAAAACGGGCCAGGTCGTAGTGGGCGGCACCGGTGGCCATCATCTCGATGGCGCAGCAGGCGAGACCGAAGGTGGCCGGGAACATGGACCGGGTCCGGGCCCAGCGCGCTGCCCGCTCCACGGTCGTCATCATGAGGTTGCCCGGCGCCGTGGTCGCCATCAGGCCGCCTCTTCGACGGGCGCAGGGTTGTAACGAGCCCGGCGAGGTGCGCTCCAGTCGAGGGCACCCCGCTTCCAGACGTAGGCCAGGGTCTCGAGCACGAAGAAGGTGAAGACGAGCATGGCGGCGACGCCATACCAGCCCAGGGAGTCCCAGATCGAGGCCCAGGCGAAGAGGAAGATGATCTCGACGTCGAAGATGACGAACAGCATGGCCA
>CAZAHX010000098.1:0-7383 GCA_964485005.1 uncultured Acidimicrobiaceae bacterium
AACGACAATGGGCGACCGTCACCAGTGCTCTGGACGATCTCTGGCAGCAGCTCCAAGTGCGGCCCCTTGTGGGAGAGGTTTCATGACCGAGTCTCTCGAGTCCCTCATCGGCGAGTGGCGTGGCTATGTCAGTGGGGCCAATGGGGTCGGCGACCACGACGTCGAAGAGCTGGAGACGCATCTCCGCGACCAGATCACCGATCTAGGCGGATCCGGGCTCGCCCCTGACGAAGCCTTTTTCATCGCCGTCAAGCGGCTCGGCGACATCGACGACCTGTCCCGCGAATTCGCTCGGGAGCACGGCGGCAGGCTCTGGCGTCAGTTCTCGATGCCGGGTGGGCTCGAGCCGGAGGTGGAAAGGAAAGGGTTCGCGGAGGCGCTGGCCTTCGCCGTCGTCGCCGCACTGGCGATCCACCTTCTGCGAGTGTTCACGCAGTTCTCGGCCGGGCTGAACGAGGTCTACCTCCACAACGCCGCCTTGCTGGTCCTCTCCGTATTGGCCTGGTACTTCGCCCGGCGAAACCGTCTCTCCATCCGGCAGGTCGTCGCCGCGACCATTCCGTTTGCCATCGGCGCCCTGTTGATCAACCTCTACCCCTGGCAAGAGGACTCCTCGACCGAGCTGCTCGCCGCCCTCCACCTGCCAGTGGCTCTCTGGTTCGCGGTTGCTTACCCCTACATGGGCGCGGCCTGGCGGTCGCACGAGCGGCGGATGGACTTCGTTCGCTTCACCGGGGAGTGGTTCATCTACTACGTGCTCATCGCCCTCGGCGGTGGTGTGCTCATCGGGCTCACCGTCTTCATTCTCGAGCCGGCGGGCGCGGGAGCGGTCAACGCTGTGATCGACTGGGTCGTCCCATCGGGGGCCGCAGGGGCGGTGATCGTGGCTGCTTGGCTCGTGGAGGCGAAGCAGAGCGTGATCGAGAACATGGCCCCGGTGTTGACCACGATCTTCACGCCGCTGTTCGCAGTCATGCTCTCCGGGGTAGCCATCGCCTACGCCGTCCTCGGCCTCGGCGACGAGTTCGATCGGGAAGTCATCGGAGTCTTCGACCTCCTCCTCATCGTGGTGCTGGGCCTGTTGCTCTACCGGATCTCAGCCCGGCCATCGACACAACCGGCGGGCTGGATGGACCGGATTCAGCTGGTCGCGGTGGTGGCCGCACTGGCACTCGACGCCATGGTCCTCGGCTCGATGATCGACCGGATCGTCGACCTGGGGATCACCCCCAACAGGGCTGCGGCGTTGGGACTCAACATCGTGCTCCTGGTCAACCTGGTCTGGGCGGCCTGGCTCCTGGCGCGCTTCATCGGCGGCGCCATCCCATTCCACCCGGTGGAGCGATGGCAGACCGACTATCTGCCCATCCTCGCACTCTGGACCGTCACAGTCGTGTTGCTCTTGCCGCTGCTGTTCGGGTTCGCCTGAACCGACATCGGGTGACGAAGGTTCAGCTCGACACTCCCAGTTCTCGGATCAGGTCGCGGACTCGCATTTCGATTTCGTCTCGGATCTCGCGCACCTCATCGATTGGCTTTCCCGAGGGATCGCCAACCTCCCAGTCGAGATACCGTCTGCCCGGGAAGTAGGGGCAGGTGTCGCCGCATCCCATCGTGATCACCACGTCGGCGGCGAGCACCATGTCATCGTCCCAGCGGCGGGGCGATTGGCCGCCGAGATCGATCCCCTTCTCGGCCATCACTTCCACTGCCGCAGGGTTGATCGCATCCGACGGCTCCGATCCCGCCGAGAAGACCGCCACCTGGCCGTCGGCGAGGTGACGCAGGAACCCGGCCGCCATCTGCGACCGCCCGGCGTTGTGCACACAGAGGAAGAGCACGCTCGGCCTGGCGGTGTTGGTCACCATGAAGGTCACATCTCCGGTCTGATCGGCCGGAGGAGAAGGGTGAGCAACCGTCGATGGAGGGGGATTCGCTGATCGCTCACGGTGACCGGTGAGCTGACGGCGGTGTCCTCGCGGAACTGGGTCTCCAGTACCTCGGTGATCTCCTCGTCGATGACCACCATCGCCACCTCCTCGTCCTTCTCCACCGAGCGCCGGTTGACGTTCACCGAGCCCACCATGGAAAGCACCCCGTCTACCAGGATCGCCTTCACATGCATCATGGTCGGCTGATACACCCAGATCGACGCACCGTGCTCGGAGAGCGGGACGTATTGAGACTGCGCCACCACATCACAGATTCGCCTGTCGATGTGAGGACCGGGCACCAGTACTTGTAACTCCACCCCCCTGTCGATCGCCGACTTGAGCAGGGCACGCAACTCGGCCGGCGGGTTGAAGTATGGGGTGGCGATGAGGATGCGATGCGAGGCCGAGGCGACCAATGCCTCGATGGCCCGCTCCGCGCCGTTGTATCCGATCTGCGCCGAGCCGTCGATCACCGCCACCTCGGCCCTGCCCGGCTCCGAACGCGGCGGCACTTCGAGGTCGTGTCCCTCGATGACATGGCCGCAGTCTCGCCAATCGGTGAAGAAGGTCGCCCTCAGCGCGAGCACGGCGGGCCCCCTCACCCTGAAGTGGGTGTCGCGCCACTCACTGGGATCCCGGGCGTCACCCTCCCACTCCTCTGCGATCCCGACGCCGCCGGTGAAGGCCACCTCCGAGTCGACCACCATGATCTTGCGGTGGGTTCGGTGGTCCGACTCCCAGAACTTGGCCCTCACCACGGGACGGAACTTCTCCACAAGCACCCCGTCCCTGGTCATGGTGTCGATCAATTCCGGGTTCATCGGGCGACTCCCCCAGGCGTCGAGGATCACGCGCACTCGAACGCCGACCCTGGCCCGCTCGGCCAACGCCCGGGCGAATGCCCGGGCAATGTCGCCCGTCCAGTAGACGAACGTGACCAGCTCGATGGTCTCCTCGGCGCTGTCAATGGCCTCGAGCATCGCCGGGAAAATCTCGTTGCCGTTCTTGAGCACCGTGACCTCGTTGCCCGGTTGAAAGACTGCTCCCACCGCAGTCTCCAGCGCCCGGCGCAGTCGGGCCGGCGCTCCAAGATCGGAGGCTCCGCTCACCCGATCTCCCTGGGGCTGCGGTTGGGTCGCGCTCATCTGTCCTGACTCGCCTCGAGCTCGTCGACTCTCTCGGGCACTGCATGCTCTGCCTCGATGACCGGCTCCGCCACGCCGGCACGTCGCGCCTCCAACTGGGCCGACACCGCCAGCCCGTAGAAGATGACGATCGCGGAGAGGAATGCCCAGAGCATGATTCCCATGAACCCAGCCAGCGGACCATAGGTCTCCCCGAAGATCCTGCTCGCGTTGAGATAAACGGCCAGCCCAACCGACACCAACAGCCATCCCAGGGCAGCTACGCCCCCACCGAGGGCCAGCCAGCCGATCCCGGGCTGGTGGCGGTTCGGTGCAATCTTGAACAGCGTGGCCAGGGCAATCACCAAGAGCAAGATCCCGATCGGCCAGCGGGCCCAGACCCACGCTTGTGCCAGGTCGCTTTGCAGACCACCCGCCGCCGACGACCCGAGGACGAGGAGGACGAAGGCCGCCGCGAAAAGAACCCCGACCGTCAAGGTGAGCGCCGTCGCCAGAGCGTATCGGTGGATGGTGGGTCGGTCGGCGAGGACTCCGTAGATGCGGCTCGCGCCTCGCTGCAGCTGTGCCATGCCCGCCGCTCCCGAGATGATGGCGGCTGCCCCCCCGAAGACGATGGCGAGAAGGTTCCCCCGCCCCACCGCGGCTGCGCCTTGCCCGAAGGCGCGCAGGAAAACCTCTCCGGCCGGCCCGGGGGTCAACGAGGTGATCGTCTCTCTGAGCAGGGTCTGATACCGCCCCTCCCCGAGACGCACGGCGAGGGCCACCGCCAGGATCACACCGGGGATGAGCGCGAACACCACCTGGAACGCCAGCGACCTGGCGTAGCTGAAGCCGTCGGCATAGCGGAAGCGGAGGAAGGCATTGGCGAGCAGTTCTCCAAGGGGCTCCTTGGCCAACGCCGCCCTGACATCGTCGAGATCGAGGTCTCGGGTGGGCGGAACGAACGAAGCTGTGGTCATGGACGACCTTCCGGGGCGCAGACCACCAGACCGCCGGGGACCACTCCGAACTCGAGGTGTCCGGTCGCTTCCCTGGCCTCGCCGTCGAGCTCGTAGGGCATGTCCTCGGGAAGCTCGATGTCGAAACGAGACCCGGTCGCCCGGAAGAGGTGATCGCTGTCCGAATTGGCTGCCGCCTGCACCATGCCCACGACGGTGTCTGCAGCGTCACGAGCCATCAGACCGAGCAGTTCCAGCCTCCCGTCCTCGGGCGAAGCGTCGGGGAAGAGGTCGACCCCTCCCTGGAGCCGGCCCAGATTTCCCACCAGGATGAGGGCGAAGGTGCCCTGTTGCGCATCTCCCCGGTTCGACCGAATCGAAGCCGGAAACGGCTCGTCGAAGAGGTGCTTGGCTCCCTCGATCACATAGGCGAGGACCCCGAGGCGGTCCTTTGTCTCCCCATCGGTCTCCTTCATTATCGCCGCGTCGAGACCGGTGCCCGCCATGACCGTGAAGATCTCGCCGTTCACCTTCCCGACGTCGAGGCGCCGGCGCGTCCCGGAGACGGCGACTTCGACCACTTTCTTCGGCTTCTCCGGGACACCCAGATTGCGGGCGAGCAGATTCCCGGTGCCGGCGGGCATGACCGCCAACGGCACACCCGATTCCACCATCCCCTCGGCGCAGGCGCGCACAGTGCCATCCCCGCCACAGGAGATCACGACCTCGGCTCCCCCTTCCACGGCGGCCCTTGCCTGGCTCACTCCGGCGTCGGACTCACTGGTCTCCAACCACTTTGCCGACAGGGAACGGTCGTTGAGTGCCCTTCTCAACTCCTCGGCTTCGCTCATTGCCGCAACCGGGTTGAACACCACAGCGAGCCTCACGGCTGGTCCGTCCGTCGTCGGCGAATGGCCCGGTCCACTATGGCGATGCTCAGCGACACGCAAATGACACCGAGAAACGCTCCTGCGACCACATCGCTCAGATAATGCATGCCGCGGTACATACGGGAAGCGGCCACCATCAGGGGTATCAAGACGGCGCCGATCACCGCGAGGGCTCTCGGCAATGGGCGCTGCGTCTTCCGGAAGACGATCACCGCGAGGGCGGTGTACAAGGCGAAGGCGGCTCCGGTGTGCCCGCTGGGAAAGGATGCGGTGGGTGGGGAAATGTCGAGTTGCTCGACGGGAGGCCGGTCTCGTCCGATGGTCAGGCTCACGGTGAGGAAGACCGAAGCCTCGAGGAGCAGGGCCAACCCGAGGGTCAGCGGCTCCCTCCACCTGCGCCAGACCCATACGAAGGCAGTGATCAGCACGACGAGGGCGGCGATGACGTTGAAGGTCCCGGCGAACCCCGAGCCGATGTCGGTCAACCCGTCCCAACGCGGCGAGCGGAGCTCGGCAAGCCAAACCGACACCGATTCGTCGGCGATGGCCAGCTCCGATCCCGCCAGCGGGCCGAGGAGCAGCCAGCCCATGCCAAGTCCCAGGGCGACCAGCGCCAGATAGGCGCCGGCGATCTCGATGAGGGCTCTCCCCCTGAGGGGCCACGGTGGGAGGCCGGGGGAGCTCGACACCCCCTCGGTCGGCTCCTGGGCTTCTCGTGAAGGCAGGGCGGTCATCAGCCGTTGACGACCCCTTCTCGGGAGATGGGCCCACGGACCTCGTCTCTCGGCTCGCCGAACTGCATCAGTCGGCCACCGAAGCTCATGGTGACGACGACGAACCAGGCGAAGCCGACGGCGAGCCCGGCGACGACATCGGTGAGCCAGTGAACGCCGAGTAGGGCGCGGGTGGCGGCCACACCGGTGGCTACGAAAGCTGCCCCGGCGGCTGCGGCGACCTTTGCCCTAGGCCCGCTGTGCATAGTGAGCACAAACGCCACTGCCGCGTACGTCGCCGCCGCGGCCGCGGCATGCCCGGAGGGAAAGGAGCTACCCGCCCATGGGGCGAGCTGGGCGAGGTCGGGCCGGTCCCTCTCCACGATCCACTTGAGGCCGTTGTTCATCAGCGCTTGCCCGGCCGTCACCGCGAGCATGTACATGGCTACTTGGAAGTTGCGATATCTCCACCATCCCCAGATACCGACGATGAGGGCGACCGTCGCAACTACCCGGGTTCCACCCAGACGGGTGAAGAGGGCGTAGACCTCGAATGTGGCCGAGTCGGCGTGGTTCAAGCCGTACTCGGCGACCGCGGCGTCGAATCGGGCGAAGCCGAACTCTCCCACGACCATGTCGAACACGGCTCCGATCAGTGTGGCCATCAGCATCACCACCACAAACCCCAGGGTGAGCAGCAGCCCCCCGGCCGTGGTGCGGTCGAGACGTCGCCGGACGAAGGCGGCGAGCCGGGGGTGGCGTGAGACCTTCCTGGCCAGCCATCCCCTCCTCTTCTCGGGCTCCACCGGATCTGGATGCCTCGTGGTCGAGATCGACACCAGAGAGACGGCGATCGCGGCTGACGCGCCGATCAACAGGACCAGAGCGGTCGTCTTCAAAGTCTTCCTCCAAGCACTGCACGGCTCACCAGGGCGACGGCGGGGTCATGCCTGGTCAGTGGGCTTACCCTCGTGGCCCAAGGTCTGAAACGCCAACTGCCGCCGTGCTCAGGATTGGACCGCTCCCGGCCGATATAGATGAGGATGATCCCGTCGGCCCGCCAGTTTGGTTATGAGGCGCGCCGCGCCGTGCTGATAGCCCTCGCTCTCGTCGCCGCGGCGGCGCTGGTCTATGAACTCACTGTCCAGTCCGGCCAGGGGGCAAAGTCGCAATTCAACGCGGCTATCGACGCATTTCTCGTTCTGCTCGCCCTCCATGAGCTCCGTCACGACGCCAGAACCACGTACGCCTTCATATTCCTCGCGGTGGTGTACGGGGGCATGTCGGTCGTCGGATTCACGACCGGGGCATCGCTGAGCAACTTCGACCCGTCGCTCACCCTCGGCATGCTCATCCTGATCGGGCTGGTCTACATGGCGACTCGGGACCAACTGTCCAATTGGCCCGTCCATCTCTTCTCCGCGCTCGTCGGTGGCTACACCGTTTTGGCAGTGCTCATGTACGAGATGTCGAGCAACCACATCCTGGGTCTCATCATCATCGGCATCCCCGGGCAGGCGATCGTGATGGCCATGGTCCACCGGATGATCGTGCGTCTTCACAGAACGCTCGAGGAGCAGGAGACACAGACGCGGATCCAGCGCTCCCTGGCCCAATGCTCGGAGGCCCTGCTCAGTCGGGGAGCCGACGAGCCTTTGAAGACCGCCCTGACCGCGATCCTCGATGCCACCGACGCCTCCTACGCCTACATCGACGTGAACCGTGACGGCCCCGACGGGGCGCACTGGGAGATAGTGGTCGAC
>CAZAHX010000099.1:0-7372 GCA_964485005.1 uncultured Acidimicrobiaceae bacterium
GCCCAGATCGTTGACCACCACCCGGGCGCCCCTCCTGGCCAGCTCGAGGGCGTAGGTCCTCCCCAACCCTCCTCCGGCTCCGGTGACGACCGCCACCCGCCCGTCGAACGAGATCGGATCGGCCATCGGTCAGACCCCGGTGTACATCTTCTCGATGTCCTCCGAGTACTTGTCCAGGACCACCCGGCGCTTGAGCTTGAGAGACGGGGTGAGCTCGCCGGTGTCGGGCGACCACTCATCGGGGACGATCACCCACTTCTTTATCTTCTCCACCTGGGAGACCGACTCGTTCGCCGTCTCCACGGCGCGGGCTATCTCCTCGTGGACCTGGGGATGCCGGGAGAAGCTCTCGAGGTCGCGGTACTCCAGACCCTTGGCCTCGGCCCAGGCCGGAGCCTCCTCGTGGTCGATGGCTATCACCATGGAGAGGAACTTGCGCTGGTCGCCGATCATGCAGGCTTTGGAGATGAGGGGGTGATTCCCGAGGAGCGTCTCCATCTGGGCTGGTGCGATGTTCTTCCCGGCTGCGGTGATGATGATCTCCTTCTTGCGGCCCACGATCCAGACGAACCCGTCCTGGTCGATCCGCGCCAGATCGCCGGTGTGCAGCCATCCCTCGGCTCCGAAAGTCTCGCGGCTGGCATCGTCGAGCTTGTAGTAGCCCTCGGCCACGATCCCGCCCCTGATCATCAACTCTCCGTCGTCGCCCAGCCTGATCTCCACTCCGGGCAGGGGCTTGCCCACCGAGCCGATCTTGACCGCTTCGGGGAGGGTGGTGGTGGCGGGCCCGGTGTTCTCCGACATGCCGTAGACCTCGTAGAGGGGTATGCCGATGGTCAGGAAGAACTTGATCAGATCAGGGTTGATGGGAGCGGCCGCGGTGATCGCCAGAGCCACCTGGTCCATGCCCAAACCCTCGCGCACTTTGGAGAGGACGATCTTGTCGAGAAGACCGGCGAGCACCGGGCCCCTGCCCCCCTCCACCTCGGCCTCGACCCGTCGCTCGTTGAGCTGGAGGGCCCTGTCCAGGAGCACCTTCTTGATCCCATCGGCTTCGGCGAACCGCGACTGGAGGCGGGCGTGGAACTTCTCGTAGACCCTGGGCACACCGACGAACAGGGTGGGTCGGGCCTCCTGGATGTACTCGAGCACTCCGGCCAGATTCGGGCAGTACCAGACCTCGCCGGCGAGGTAGGTGCCCAGATAGTGGGTGGCGAGACGCTCGGCGATGTGTGCCAGGGGGAGGTAGGACACCATGCGCACGCCCATCTCCAGGTCGGCGGCGCGGCGCAGGCTCTCCAGGGTCCACACCACGTTGCGCTGGCTGATCATCACTCCCTTGGGAGTGCCGGTGGTCCCCGAGGTGTAAATCAGGGTGGCCAATGAGCGGGGTGTGACCGCCCGCGCCGATCGGGTCACGGCGTCGGGATCCTCGCCTAGGTGGTGCTTTCCCCGGGCGACCAGCTCGTCCCAGCCCAGGACCCAATCCAGGGTGTCGTAGTTCTCCGCGCCCGACATCAGCACCACATGACGGAGGTTGGGCAGCTCGGAGCGGATCTCCTCCCATCTCTTCATGAACTCGAGGTTCTCGAGGATCGCCACCGTGGCCTTGCAATTGTCGGCGATGTACTGGATCTGGGGCGCGGTGAGCGTCGAGTAGATCGTCACCGGGGTGGCCCCGGCGTGGACGACTCCGAAGTCCGCCATCACGTGCTCGGGTCGATTGCCCGCCATGACCGCGACGAACTCGCCTTCCCCGACGCCCAGGGACTGGAGTCCGGCGGCCACCTCGTGCACCGACTTTCGGTATTCCGACCAGGTGAGGCTCTCCCAGCTCCCGTCATCCTTCCAATGGATGGCATCCTGATCCGGGTACATGTCGGCGTTCCGGTCGAAGAAGTCGACGATGGTCTTGTCCTCGACGATGGCATCGATTTCCGCTCGCTCGGCGAGCACTGACTTCTCGGTCACTTCTCCTCCATCTATCAGGCGACGGCTCCGGAGTCACGAAGTCTACCGACCTCGGCCTCGGAGTATCCGAGGGCGACGAGCACGGCATCGGTGTCGGCGCCGGGGGCGACGGGCCCGGAGCGGATCTCGCCGGGAGTCTCCGAGAAGCGCGGCGCCGTTCCCGGCTGGGTCACCCCTTCCACCGTCACGAAGGTATTCCTGGAACGATTGTGCGGGTGGTCGGGCGCCTCGCTGAGTGAGAGAACGGGGACGACACAGGCGTCGGTGCCCGCGAAGCGCCGCGCCCAGTGGTCCCGGGTCTCTGAGGCGAACCGGTCGGCAAAGAGCCGGCGCATCTCCTCCCAGCCCCCGCGGTCGGATTGTGCAGGCACCGAGTCGGGATCGAGATCGAGCCCCTCGAGCAGCGTGGCGAAGAACTGCGGTTCCAGGGCTCCCACCGCGACGTGACCGTCATCTGCCGTTGGGTAGACCGAGTAGAAAGGAGCCGCCCCATCGAGCAGGTTCGAGTGGCGGCGGTCCTGCCACCAGCCCTCGGCGAGGTGGCCGTGGTGGGAAGTGGTGAGCAGTGCGGACCCGTCGACCATGGCCGCATCCACCACCTGGCCCACCCCGGTGGCCCGAGCATGCACCAGGGCGGCCAGCACCCCCACCGCAAGGAGCATCCCGCCGCCGCCGAAGTCGCCCACCAGGTTGAGTGGTGGTATCGGTGCCTCCTCGGGGCCGATGGTATGGAGGGCCCCGGAGAGCGCTATGTAGTCGATGTCGTGGCCCGCCATGGCGGCGTACGGCCCCTCCTGGCCGAAGCCGGTCATCCGCCCGTAGACCAGACGGGGATTGGCTGCCAGGCAGTGGGCCGGGCCGACGCCCAAACGCTCCATCACCCCGGGGCGGTAACCCTCGATGAGGACGTCGGCGTCTCCGGCGAGCCGGAGCGTCACTTCTACGCCCGCCTCGTTCTTGAGATCGATGACGACGGAGCGCTTGCCCCGGTTGTGGAGGTCGTGACGGGTCGAAGGGGTGTGTCCCCCGACCGCTGCCTCCCCGGCACGGTCCACCCTGACCACATCGGCGCCGAGGTCGGCGAGCACCATGCCGCAGAAGGGAGCGGGCCCGAGACCTGCCATCTCCATCACGGTCACCCCGGTGAGCGGGCCGGGCATCCGAGTCTGCTCTTTCTCTGGATCACACTTAGTTCGAGAGCCGCACTGCGGCAGGCCAGGCATTGGGGAACGCACTATGGCCGCCCCTGATCACCTCTACCGGGAACTGGACCCGATCGCTGAAGGCCTCGATGACCGGCAGCCGGAACAGCACCAGATAGGGGAGCTGCTGCTGGACGATCCGTTCCATCTCCAAGGTCCACTTTTGCGCCTCCTCCACGGTCACCGCGGCGAGGAAGGCGTTTGCTGCGGCATCGAACTCCGAGTCGACGAAACCGGTGCTGTTGAGGCCGCCTGCTGTCACCGGGTCCCCACTCGAATGGAACAGCTGGACCAGGAACTGCCCGGGCAACGACGGATTGGCGCCGGCCCATCCCAGTATGTATATGTCCCAAGCACTGGCTTCGTCGAAGCTCGTCGGGTTGAAGACCGCTTCGACTACCGAGTCGAACTCGGCCGGATCCGTCTCCGCCGGGACCCCGAGGTCGTTGAGCCACCGCTCGATCCAAACGGCGAAGGTGGCACGGTACGGGTCATGACCCGGTGGGGTAACGAGTATCCGGAGTCTCGGCACGGCAACTCCGTCCGGCATTGTCAGACCCACCCCCGGCTCGACCACCGGGTCTTCTCTCTCCGGATCGATCACCGGAGCAGTTTCCCAGGAGTAGCCCGCAGCCACCAGCGTGTCGATGGCGGCCATGAAGCGCTCACCCTCGGTCAACGGCTGACCGTTGCTCCATCCCGGCCTATAGGCATCCGGGTTGTACCACATCGGCAGATCGGGATGGACGACGGTGTACCCGGGAAACACAGTCCCGCCCAGCACCGAGTTGGCCACAAACTCCTTGTCGATGATCGTGCTCACCGCATCCCGGAAAGCGCGATCGCCCGTCGGAGCCTTGCGCAAGTTGAAGGCCAGATAACGGAAACGGTCTGTCTGGTTCACCGAGTACTCGACTCGAGGGTTCTCGGAGAGCATGTCGCGAATCCCGCTTGTCACCCCGTCCGGGTCGTACACGAAGTCGACCTCGCCGGCGGCCAGGCTCTGATACGCCGCCTCTTTGCCGCCATGCTCTATCCACACGATCTCAGACACAAATGGGCCCTCTGAGTAGTTGGCGAGCACGTCTCCGGACCCTCCTCCCCCATAGACCATGTCACCTCTCGCCTCGCTGCTGATTCGAAACGACCCGTCGGAGTACAAAGTGTGCTCGGTCCCCCGGTCGAAGTAACTCGGGTTGGCCACGGTGACGGCCGACTCGCCGGGGGTCCAACTCTCGAAGCTCACCGGCCCGGCCGAGGGCTCCTGGGGTGACTCCACGCCGAGGAGGGCAGGCCTGCCTGCCTCGGCCCCTATCGCCGCCTTGTGCGCCTCGATCAGATCAGGGGTGACGTCCTCCGCGGTGAGATCGTTCTCAGGGGTGGCGTCGGCGACGGACGCGGCCACCACCCCGGCAATGGCCTCCTCGTCGGTGACCGCGGCCGCCGACTCCGCGGCCACGGCCCGTGCTCCGGCCACCGGCTCCTCCCAGAAATGGGCCGGGACGAAGGGGGCGAAGCCGACCCCGTTCTGCCAGGTGGCCAAGCCGGGTTCTGAGGAGAACTCGACTCTCACCGTGAAGTCGTCGGGGGCTGTGACCGCGAGCACCGATCCCGGGAAGTAACCGGCGTGGGTGGACCCCAGACCGAAGTCGCGAACCGTGTTGAAGTAGAAGACGAGATCGTGGGCGGTCACCGGTTCGCCATCGGACCAGGCCACGTCGTCTCGGATCGGCTGTTCCACCACCCAGACTTCGCCATCCTGCACCGCCCCTACGGGCCCGTCGGTGGCCGCCATGTCGGGCACATAGATGAATCCGGGCTGGGACAGCGTGAACAGGGACGGCTTCATGTTGGTCAGGTAGGCCCGGTCGGGCGACTCCTCCGGCGTCTCCAGGGCGGCCCACCAGTTGTCGGTGGTTATTTCGGCGACGAGGCCGATCCGGAAAACCGGGACCTCGGCGATCGTGGTGGGGGCGGACGGCAGGCTGGTAGAAGTCACCGCGCCAACGGTGGTGGTCGGCTCGGCCGACCCGGTACAGGCTGCCGCCACCAGTAACAAAACGACGAGTGCCGTCAGGGTCCCACGGCGATGCTTGGTCAAAGGCAACTCAACTCCCATGTCCGGGGAGGGACGATATATGGCGCCAACCCGGTATACCCAACAGCCGGCGATCCACGGGCGGCAACGCCTATGACCCGGTCAAGCCGGCTCCGCGTCGGCGACCGAGTCCTCCTCGTCGAGCACCACCTCGTGCCGGTGACCCCACTCGGAGATGATCGCCTGGATTATCCCCGCTAGAGGCAGTGCCAGCACGACACCAATCCCCCCCATCAGCGAGCCCCCGATGAGGATGGCCCCGACCGACACTGCCGGGTGGATCTCCATGGTCCGCTGGGTGATCCGTGGCGAGATCAGGTAGTTCTCGATTTGCTGGTAAGCCACGAAGAAGACGATGACCCAGAGCATGGTGGCCAGACCTCTGGTGGAGAGGGCCACCACCGCCGGCACCACCGCGGCCAGATAGGTCCCGATCACCGGGATGAACTGACTGAGCACCCCCACCCAGATCCCGAGGGGGAGGGCGAAGGGAACGTCGAGGAAGGTGAGGAAAACCGTGGCCAGCACCGAGCTCAGGGCGGCGAGGATGAGACGGGAGTAGATGTAGAGCCCCATCTTCTCCACCGCCAGGTTCCAGATGTGCAGCGCCCGCCGTTGACGATCGGCGGTGAGCCGGGAGAGCACGGTGCGCTGCAGCTTGGGGAGATCGGCCACCATGTAGAAGGAGAAGAGGGCGACCGTGGCCACGAAGATGAAGAGCCCGGCCAATCCGGCGGTGAATCCCAGGATGTCACCGACCAGGCCGCCCCCTGCCGAGCCGAGATATCGGGCGAGATCGTCGCCGATCGACTGGATCTGGGACCCGGCGAGGTCGAAACCGAAGGCCGACTCGAGAAAGCGGAGGACGGACTCCACGTGACCGGGTAGCGCCCGGATCAGCTGATTGATCTGCTCCACGAACAGAGGTGCGATCGTCCAGATAAAGAGCACCGTCAGGATGAAGGCGGCGAGAAAGACCACTCCGGTGGCGACGCCCCGCCGCCAGCCCCGCTTCTCCAGAGCGTGCACCGGCGGCTCCATCGCCACCGCCACCGCCAGCGCCACGAAGACCATGATGAGTAGCCCCCTGATCTGATAGGCCAGCCAAAGGGCGGCGGCGGCGAGGACGGCGATCACCGCCACGGTGATGACGCGCCGTCGGAACTCCCGGAAGCCGGTCTGCTCGGTTCGGGTAGTCATCCTCGGGGCCAGGGTAGGTCGAGCCGGGGCGGCCTCCGGGGATCTCCGATACCCTCGCGCACGACATGCCCGAGCGATTCGACGTCGTATGGCGCCCCAGCCCAGAGCAGGCGGCTGCGACCCACACGGCCAGGTTCATGGAGACCCATGGCATCGTGGAGTACGACCACCTGGTGGAGCGTTCCATCAGCGACCCGGTGTGGTTCTGGGGCGCCGTGGTGGAGTATCTCGGGCTCCCCTTCGACCCTAAGTGGGAGACGGTGCTCGACACCTCCCGGGGTGACCCCTGGGCGACCTGGTTCGTCGGCTCCGGGTTCAACCTGTCGGAGGCGTGCGTCGATCGCTGGGCCGCGATCGATCCGGAGCGAGTGGCCATCCGCTCCCAGACCGAGAGTGGCGAGCTCACCGAGCTGACCTACGGAGCCCTGCTCGACGAGGTGGGCACGCTGGCCGGGGCTCTCCGCTCCCTCGGGGTCGGGGCCGGGGACGCAGTGGCGGTGTATCTCCCCATGTCCCCACACGCCGTGATCTCGCTGCTGGCGGTGGCCCGTCTCGGTGCCATCTTCATCCCGGTCTTCTCCGGCTACGGGGCCGATGCTGTGGCCGCCCGTCTCGACGACCCCCCGCCCTCCGTGCTGATATGTGCCAACGCCTTCCACCGCCGGGGCAGGCAAGTGGACATGAAGGAGGTGGCCGACCGGGCCGTGGCAGCGGCGGGAGGAATCTCCCATGTCATCGTGGTCGACTACATCGGGCGGGAGAAGACGCCGATGACCGAGGGGCGCGACCGGTGGTGGCACGAGGTCATCGCCGAGGCGGAACCATCGGAGCCGGCCGCTACCGCCGCCGAGGACCCGGTGATCATCGCCTACACCTCGGGGACCACGGGACGGCCCAAGGG